>JAZNXQ010000147.1:0-2934 GCA_045593945.1 Lachnospiraceae bacterium
GGAAGCAAAAGCAGAGACAGATGTGGAGGATTTATCGGAAAACTTATAATCTGAAAACAGATAAGTTGTTTTTATTAGAGCGAAGAATAGGATTGTAGGAGGCAGATATGAATATTCTTGTCAGTGCGTGCCTTCTTGGCGTTAATTGTAAATACGACGGTGGAAATAATCTGAGAGAAGAAATACAGAAACTTGCGGATAAGCATAATCTTGTGCCGTTTTGTCCTGAGGTGTATGGAGGGCTTACAACTCCCAGAGTACCGTCAGAGCGACTCGGAGATAAGGTTGTAAACAAAGAGGGTATAGATGTCACAGAGAATTTTGTGCGTGGCGCAGAAGAAGCTCTCCGAATGGCTCAAGCCTTTGATTGTAAATACGCTATATTCAAGGCTAAAAGCCCGTCCTGCGGATGTGGCAAAATATACGATGGGACATTTACCGGAACACTTACAGATGGCGATGGCGTAACGACGGAGTTGCTTAAGAAGAATGGGATTATTGTAATTAATGAATTTGAAATCGATTTGTTTATTTAGAATATGATTTTCCGGGAAAAAATATGAGAGGGTTGGAAAAACAATGAAAAAAAGAAAATGTTTTAGTATGCTTGTTATTATCGTAGTGCTAATTTTAGCATTTTGTGCTTGTACGGGTAGACAGATGCCTGATGCAAACTCTCTGGACAATTGGTCTGATAAAGATAATGGAAGTGTTGATACAGAAGCTGAAGGGAAGTTGAAAAATCCAAAAAGCTGTATAGGTAAGTGGTATGCAGAATTTAATTATACAGGGGAAAATAACGGTGAACCAGAGGTTTTTCTTTATGCTAATGTACGTGAAGACGGAACCTATGATTTGCGATGGGTGGAACCTGCTGATCCGGAAGATTTTACGGAAACATTCGAGTATGAATTAGTAGATAGTCCGGCGGAGCTTACTGAAATATTCATACACCTTTATTATGATGAGGAAAATGACCAGTTAGTAATAAATGCTGATGGTGAAGTGATTGCTTTGGACAGAGAAAAATGATTTAGTTAATATAAAAAGTGCCAATCGGTGTAGATTGGCACTTTTTTATATATAATTTATGTTTTAAATCATGCTGTCTTCCCAAGAAGCGGGAGCAGTAAGTCCGAAGATAGAAGCAACGGTCGGAGCAACATTTGCAAGGCCGTATACGCCATCTTTGATTGTGTAGGTAGTATTCTTATCAACGATGATAAAAGGTACCTGATTAAGTGAATGAGCAGTACGAACCTGTAATTCACCCTTTTTGTTCTTCTCGAACATCTCATCAGCGTTACCATGGTCAGCTGTGATAAGAACAGTAACGTTGTATTCTTCAGCAACCTTAAGAAGTCTTGCGAGTGCAAGGTCAACAGCCTCAACTGATGTGATAACTGCGTCCATGTTACCTGTGTGACCAACCATGTCACCGTTAGGGAAGTTACAACGGATAAAGTCGTACTTCTCTGTCTTGATAGCTTCGATTAAGTCATCTGTAATCTCTGCAGATTTCATCCAAGGACGCTCGTCGAAAGAAACCTTGTCTGAAGGAATCTCCTTGAATGTCTCTAATTCTTCGCTGAATTTCTCACTCTTATTTCCGTTCCAGAAATATGTAACGTGACCAAATTTCTGTGTCTCGGAAACTGCGTACTGATTAAGTTTGTTAGCAACAAGGAGCTCTGACAATGTGTCATGAATCTCCGGAGGATTTACAAGGTAACGCTTAGGAAGATTTAAATCTCCGTCGTACTGAAGCATACCAGCGTAAACTACGTTGGGACGTCTTACACGGTCAAAATGATTGAACTCATCATAATCAAATGCCTGTGAAAGCTCTAATGCACGGTCGCCACGGAAGTTGAAAAGAACAACGCTGTCGTTGTCAACGATTGTACCAACAGGCTCGCCGTCTTTTGCGATAACGAAAGCAGGAAGATCCTGATCGATTACACCAAGCTCGTTACGGTATGTTTCGATAGCTTCAAGAGCAGTAGCAAACTGGCGTCCGAGACCAAGTACATGTGTCTCCCAACCAAGCTTAACCATGTTCCAGTCAGCCTCGTAACGGTCCATAGTAATCTTCATACGTCCGCCGCCGCTTGCAATCTTAGCATCGAAGTCTGCACCGTTAAGCTCAGCAAGAACATTTTCAAGCTGCTCAATATAAACGTGTGCGCTTGTTGCGGGAACATCACGGCCGTCAAGCAAAGCGTGGATGCGAACTGATTTAACGCCGCTTGCTTTTGCTTTCTTAATCATCTCGATTAAGTGAGAAATATTGGAATGAACATTACCGTCTGAAAGAAGACCGATAAAATGTAATGTTGAGTTGTTGGCTGTACAGTTGTCAACTACCTCGTTCCAAGCCTGTGAAGCGTACATTTTGCCGCTTTCGATAGATTCATTAACGAGCTTAGCGCCCTGTGAATAAATCTGACCGCAGCCGAGAGCGTTGTGACCAACCTCACTGTTACCCATATCATCATCAGAAGGAAGACCTACGGCGCAGCCGTGAGCATTAAGTCTGGTGTTAGGGCACTCTTTAAGTAATTTGTCAAGGACAGGTGTGTTGGCAGCAGATACAGCATCGCCGATACCTGTTTTGCTGAATCCGATACCGTCCATAACTACGAGTAAAACTTTCTTATCCATAGATTTATGCCTCCATATTTATTATCTTTGTCATCAATGCTACATTATACAATGAAATTCGCGTAAAAACAATATTAAAAAGATGAAGAGGGGCAAAATTTGTGAAAATAATGACCAAAAAAGTGTACTAGAGGTAAAGCGTGTGGTATAATGTGAATAGCGCAATAGCACGGAGTGCGGGTTTGCGAGTAAATTACATAAACAAAACAAGCGGAGGGTATAATCATGATTAATAAATACGCTAAACAATCCATAGAGACAATGATGAGA
>JAZNXQ010000148.1:0-8989 GCA_045593945.1 Lachnospiraceae bacterium
ATTGCAGGAAACATTAATTCTAAGACTATGAGCGAAGAAAATATAAAAAAATTCATGAATTAGCATTGAATAGTTTATTTTCTTGTGCTAATATCAAATATAATCGGTTTTTGAGGAGGAAAAAAGAATGGGAGAATACAGAATAGAAACGAACTGTGTACAGGCAGGTTGGACACCTAAGAAGGGCGAGCCCAGAGTATTGCCGGTATATCAGAGCACAACTTTTAAATATGATACAAGTGAACAGATGGCTCAGCTTTTTGACTTGGAAGCAAGCGGCTATTTCTATACAAGACTTCAGAACCCTACCAATGATGCTGTAGCTGCTAAGATTGCCGCACTTGAGGGTGGTGTTGCTGCTATGCTTACATCATCAGGCCAGGCAGCTAACTTCTTTACAATCATCAATCTTTGTAGCGCAGGAGACCACTTTATAAGTGCTTCTGCAATTTACGGCGGAACATTTAACTTGTTTGCAGTTACTCTTAAGAGAATGGGTATTGAAGTTACTTTTGTTGACCAGGATGCTTCTGAAGAAGAACTTCAGGCGGCTTTCAGAGAGAATACTAAGGCTTTATTTGCAGAGACAATTACCAATCCGAGCGTTAACGTTCTTGATATTGAGAAGTTTGCAAGACTTGCTCACAAGAATGGTGTGCCGTTAGTTATTGATAATACATTTGCAACACCGATTAACTGCAGACCTTTCGAGTTTGGTGCAGATATCGTTGTTCATTCCACGACCAAGTACATGGATGGACATGCAACAAGTGTTGGTGGATGTATCGTAGACAGCGGTAATTTCGATTGGATGGCTCATGCAGACAAATTCCCGGGACTTACACAGCCCGATGATTCATATCATGGACTTACATATGCAGAGAAGTTTGGCAAAGGTGCATTTATCACAAAATGTACTGTTCAGCTTATGAGAGATCTTGGTTCAATCCAGTCACCTCAGAATGCATTCCTCTTAAATCTTGGTCTTGAGACATTACATTTGCGTGTTCAGAGACATTGTGAGAATGCTCTTAAGGTTGCTGAGTATCTTAGCAAGTGTGATCAGGTTGCATGGGTTAATTATCCGGGACTTAAAGGTGACAAGTATTATGACCTTGCGCAGAAGTATATGCCTAACGGAACATGTGGTGTATTGGCTTTCGGTCTTAAGGGTGGCAAGGAAAAGTCAATCCAGTTTATGGATAATCTTAAGCTTGCAGCTATCGTTACACACGTTGCTGATGCAAGAACCTGTGTACTTCATCCGGCAAGCCATACACATCGTCAGCTTTCAGACGAGCAGCTTCGCGATGCAGGTGTAAATCCTGATTTAATCAGATTCTCAGTTGGTATCGAGAATGCGGATGATATTATTGCGGATATTGAGCAGGCACTTGAGACAATTCGCTAGTATATGAATATATTTTAAAAATGGTAAAATAATAGATAAGGCAGGAGATTGCAATGGGCAATCGCCTGCCTTTTATAGTTGAAAGGAGTGCAAGGATGGAAAAGGAACATAATAACGATAGTACTGCAAAAAACAAGGAAGAAGCTAAAAAAGAGAAGGAAAACGAAAAACTCGATAATGAAAAAATAGAAGATTTCGGGCAGGTTACGCTTGATGAAAACAACAAGAAATATAAGATACATTTGTTGTCGGTGATTGGTGAGATAGAGGGACATGACAATTTGCCGAACCAGAGCAAGACTACAAAATATGAGCATGTTTTGCCACAGCTTGCAGCAATTGAGGACAGTGACAATGTGGATGGTGTGCTTGTGCTTCTTAATACTGTGGGCGGTGATGTCGAGGCGGGACTTGCGATTGCCGAGATGATTGCATCTGTCAGTAAGCCTACGGTCTCGCTTGTGCTTGGAGGTAGTCATTCAATCGGTATTCCGATTGCAACTTCGACGGATTATTCGTTTATTGTACCTACGGGAACCATGGTCATTCACCCGGTAAGAATGAACGGAACAGTAATCGGTGCACCGCAGACATATGATTATTTTAAGCAGATGCAGGACAGAATTATCGGTTTTATTGAGGCACACTGCAAATCCACCAAGGGACGTCTCGAAAAGCTTATGCTTAACACAGGAATGCTCACGAAGGATCTGGGAACAATTCTTGTGGGCGAACAGGCGGTGGATGAAGGGATTATCGACGAAGTCGGCGGCATAAGTCATGCCCTTTCTAAATTATATGAGCTTATTGAAAATAAAAATACGCCATGCTAAGCACAGCGTATAGTAAGTGAACTATTTAATCAAGCACACGACTCGGTGACGTATTATAATATTTTTTATATGCTCTTGAAAAAGTAGAGTAGCTTTTAAAACCACATTCAAAGCAGGCTTCCGTAATTTGGAGGCCTTTTTTTGTTAATTCATTAAAATGACTCAGACGCTTGTAGGTAATATAATTGTTAATCGTAAAGCCGGTTTCCTTTTTAAATAAGTGCATGAGATAGTATCTGTCCATGAAAAATTCTTTGGAAATCAAATCGATGTTCAAATCCTCGGACAGATTTTTGTTTATGTATTCGATGACGGCGAGAATATTACTGTTGGAAATATTCATGCCAAAAAGCTTGTCATCATTTGTGAGACAAAGCCTGTTAAGTGCAACTAGAAGCTCTGTAAGTATTGCTTTTGTAACAATCTCGGCACCAAAATCCTGTGATTTAAGATTTTTAATAAGTCTGCTTGTGATACTTTTAAGGTTGTCGGAATGCACAGACGCAGACTGACGAAAAACATTGGCATTTTTTTGTACGGAATATTTGATAAAATCTTTTATATCGCAGGTATCGGTACTCAAATTATTTAAATACTCATCGGAAAGATATATAATTACACGCTCGTAAGTGGAGTTATCATTAAGTACAGGCTTATGGATGTCACCGGAATGCACAATCACAGTATCGCCGGGCTCAAGAGGGTATGCTTTACCTTCTATGTGATATGTTACATTTCCTTGCAAAAAGAGCATTATTTTATGAAAATCGTGGTAATGGAAGTCGTATTGCAAAAAATCATTGTCCGACAGATAAAAAATTTTAAAGTCCTCGTTAAGATAGCCTTTTTTCTCGTAAAACACAGGATTTCACCGCCTTTTTTACTATTTGTACATATATACAAGATGTGGTATACTATATTTGGATTATACTATTTATAGTATAACGCACTATTTGCAATGTGAAAAGCATTATTTACGTATTTTTTTAAAATAATGTCTTGTATAATATACATTGAGGCAGTTTATAAATTATTTGGAGGAAAAATTAATGAGTTTACTTGAAGCTTTATTTTTAGCCATCGTACAGGGTGTTGCAGAGTTTTTGCCAATCAGCAGTTCGGGGCATCTCGCAATTTTTAAAAACGTGTTTGGAGTTAATACAGACACAGGGCTTTTATATGATGTTATGTTACATGTAGGAACACTTGTGGCTGTGTTTATAGTGTATTGGAAGGATATTTGGGAGCTTGTTAGAGAGGGTTTTGCGATAATCGGAGCGGCTTTGTCCAATACATTTAAGTTTATTGCTAATTTATTCAGTAAGGAAAAGAAGGAATATACGCAGGTTATCAATACACCTTACAGACGATTTGTAATGCTTGTTATAATATCAACTATTCCTACAGGTATTCTTGGTATTTTATTGTCGGATATTATTGAAAGTGCAAGTACAACACTTCTTGTGCCGGGCATTTGCCTTCTTGTTACATCTTTGCTTTTATATTTGTCAGAAAAAGTACCGGAGAAGGGTTTTAACGAGAGTAATACTTCATACGGCAAGGGTTTAATTATTGGTATTGTTCAGGGATTTGCTACACTTCCCGGTATTTCACGTTCAGGCTCAACAATTACTGCAGGTCTATTTTGCGGACTTGAAAGAAGTTTTGCAGTTAAATATTCATTTATTTTGTCGATACCGGCTATTCTTGGCGCAGCAGTTTTAGAACTTAAGGATTTTAATGAGATATCGGTCGGAAGCGTAGAACTTGTTAATTACATTGTCGGCATGGTTGTTGCGGCAGTTGTAGGTTACATATGTATTCGATGGTTACTCGTTCTTGTTAAAAATAAAAAATTTAAATATTTTTCAATCTATTGCTTTGTAGTAGGTATTATTGCAATAGTGGCACATTTTGTGATTTAGGAATAGGAGGAAGAATTGATGGCGACGACATCAAGAGGCAAATCCGGTTCAACAAAAAAGACAACAGGAAGCAGAAGTACTTCGCGTACGCAGACCCAAAAGCCTGCGACTGCAAGAAGTTCTTCTAACTCAAGAAACAAATCATCTTCAAGGAACACCGGAACTGCGAGAAATACAGGCACAAGGGCTTCTAATACAGCAAGAAGTACCTCAAAGAAAAGTACGACGAGAACTTCGGCAGTACAAAAGAAAAAAGAAAAGCTTATGGAAGCGGTTGTTGTTAAAGAAGTAGTGGTTCTTTTAATGCTTGCTTTGGCAATAATCATGGAACTTAGTGTTTTTGGGGTCGGAAGCGCAGCTTTTGGCAAGTTCCTTTTCGGAGTGTTTGGTGTTACGGCATACATATTCCCTGTGTATTTGTTTTTCGGTGTTACTTTTTATTTGTCCAATAATGATAATCCCAAGGCTATCGTTAAGTTATTGGCTTCATTGCTTATTTATATTTGTATCTGTGCACTTTTGCAAATGAACGCATTAACGTTTAACAAGGAAATGACTATTGGCGATTATTATAATGACTGCAAGGAGTTTTCACGCGGTGGCGGTGTTATCGGCGGATTTTTCTGCAGTTTGATTTGTCCGATTATAACAACTACGGGTAATTATGTGCTTTGTATAATTCTTATGATTATCGGACTTGTTATTATTACGGAGCGTTCGTTCCTCGGAAGCATTAAAAATGGCGGTGCCAAGGTATATAATGTTGCTAAAGATGATTTTGACAAGATTAAAGAAGTTAACAGAATTAAACATGAGGAGCAGGCTGAGCAAAGAAGAATTGACCGTAAAGCCAGAGGTGTTGAGATGCCGGAGCTTGCTAAGCAGGATGAACTTAATTTTGAACTTCCAAGACCCATGCGTCGTCCCAAGAATACTAACGATATCAAAGAAATTCCGTTTGATCCGAAGTTTGCAAGTTCCGAGGTTCCGGATATTCAGGAGAATAAGCCTTATGTGCCGATAAGGCCAATCCGCGAAGAAATTAAGACGCCTGAATATGTTCCGACAACTTTTGAATCTGAGAAAGGATATGAGGAACAGCTTAAGAGTGAAGAACAGCTTCAGGAGCAGAATCGCGCAGAAGTTGTTAAAGAAGCGCTTGCTGAGGAGAATAAGGTCACTAAAATCAAGAGCAGTGAGATAGAAGCTGTTACTGATGAAGATACCAATACTGAAGAAATCGAAAAATATGTATTTCCTCCTCTTGATTTGTTAAAGAGCGGCGGTGCGGGAACTTCTAAGGATAAAGTCAGCCAAGAGATAAATGATACGGCGCAGAAACTCCAACAGACACTTCGCAATTTTGGTGTGGGTGTTACTATTACTGATGTAAGTTACGGCCCGTCCGTTACAAGATATGAATTACAGCCTGAGCAGGGTGTTAAGGTTAGTAAGATTGTCGGCCTTGCCGATGATATTAAGCTTAATCTTGCGGCAGCAGATATCCGTATTGAAGCACCGATTCCCGGTAAAGCGGCAATCGGTATCGAAGTTCCGAACAAAGAGAATAACATGGTTATGCTTAGGGACTTACTTTCATCTAACGATTTTTCACAGCATAAGTCCAATATTGCATTTGCTGTAGGTAAGGATATCGGTGGACAAACTGTTGTTACAGATATTGCCAAAATGCCGCATTTACTTATCGCAGGTGCTACGGGTTCAGGTAAATCAGTTTGTATCAATACTTTGATTATGAGTATTTTATATAAGGCTCATCCCAATGATGTTAAGTTAATCATGGTTGACCCTAAGGTAGTAGAACTTAGTGTTTATAACGGAATTCCACATTTGTTAATTCCTGTAGTGACAGATCCTAAGAAGGCAGCCGGTGCGCTTAACTGGGCGGTTGCAGAGATGACTGATCGTTATAAAAAGTTTGCAGAACTGAATGTACGTGATTTAAAGGGATATAATGAGAAGATAGAGACTATAAAAGATATAGAAGATGAGAACAAGCCCAAGAAGCTTCCGCAGATTGTTATTATCGTGGATGAGCTTGCAGACCTTATGATGGTTGCACCGGGCGAGGTTGAAGATGCTATTTGTCGTCTTGCGCAGATGGCGCGTGCAGCGGGCTTACATCTTATCATTGCAACACAGAGACCTTCGGTTAATGTTATTACAGGTCTTATTAAGGCAAATGTACCGAGCCGTATTGCTTTTTCAGTGTCTTCAGGTGTTGACTCCAGAACAATCATCGATATGAACGGAGCGGAGAAACTTCTCGGTAAGGGTGATATGTTATTCTATCCGACAGGTTACCCGAAGCCCGTCAGAGTACAGGGTGCATTTGTATCTGACAAAGAGGTTGCAAGCGTAGTTAAATTTCTTGCTGATCAGGGAACTAAGCCACAGTATAACGAGGAAGTTAACAAAAAGATTGCAGATGGAAGCTTTTCAGACGGTGCACATGTAATTAACGGTGGCGGCGGTGGTTCTGATACTGATAATTATTTTGCAGAAGCAGGACGATTTATCATTGAGAAAGAAAAAGCATCCATTGGACTTTTACAGAGAGTATTTAAGATTGGTTTCAACCGTGCCGCAAGAATTATGGATCAACTTTTTGAAGCAGGCGTTGTGGGACCTGAAGAAGGTACTAAGCCGCGAAAGATACTTATGACAATGGAAGAATTTGAACAATATCTGCAAGGAGGCCAATAATGAAAAATTTTACTAATTATACAGACTTCGACAGAAAAGAAGATTTTCATTTTGAATCAAAGGTAGTACACGGAGCTTTAGGTTGTGAGCCGCTTACAGGAGCGGTAAGCTTCCCGATTTACCAGACTGCTACATTCAGACACAGAGGACTTGGACAGTCTACGGGATTTGATTATACAAGACTCCAGAACCCTACAAGACAGGAACTTGAGAGAACTATGGCTATCTTAGAGAATGGTAAGGAAGGCTTTGCTTTTTCAAGTGGACAGGCTGCCAATATGGCGCTTTTTACGATACTTGATCCGGGCGATCATGTTATTCTTTCAGATGATATTTATGGCGGAACATATCGTATCGGCGAAGATATTTTCGGAAAGTACGGAATTAAGTTTACTTATGTTGATATGGCAGACTTAGATAAGGTTAAGGCATGCATTACACCTGAGACCAAAATGTTCTTTGTAGAGACACCGACCAATCCGATGATGCACATTGCAGATATTAGGAAGATTTCGGAGATTGCGAAATCTATCGGTGCATATCTTGTTGTAGATAACACTTTCCTTACACCGTATTTTCAGAGACCTCTTGACCTTGGTGCGGATATTGTTGTACACAGCGGAACCAAGTATATCGGTGGACATAATGATACAATCGCCGGTCTTGTAATAACAAGTGATAATCAGACCTTAATTGATCATTTCAGATTACAGCTTAAGAGTCATGGTAACGGTCTTGCGGCACTTGATTCGTGGTTATTAATCAGAGGTCTTAAGACCTTGGCACTTCGTATGGAGAAGCATAATGAGAATGCTAAGATTGTTGCCGAATGGTTAAGGAAACACCCGAAGGTAACAAAGGTATATTATGCAGGCTTTGAAGATCATCCGGGATATGATGTAATGAGGAGTCAGTCTACAGGTTTCGGCGGAATGATTTCTTTTGCTGTTGACAGCGTAGATACAGTTAAGAAGCTTCTTGAAGGTGTTGATATGATTCTGTTTGCGGAGAGCCTTGGTGGTACGGAGACACTTATCACATATCCGATGACACAGACTCATGAGTCGATCCCTGCTGAGAGAAGAGAAGCAATCGGTATTACTGACAAATTTATCAGAATTTCTGTCGGTATTGAGCATCCGGACGATATTATAAAAGATTTGGAGAGAGCGCTGTCATGAGAATAAATTTTACAAAAATGCAGGCGTTCGGTAACGATTATATATATATTAACAATATAGATAACAGCCTTACCAATCTTCCTGAGCTTGCAAGATTTCTTACGGACCGTCATTTCGCAATCGGAAGTGACGGAATGGTGCTTATTTGTTCGTCTGATAAAGCAGATTTTAGAATGCGTATTTTCAATCCTGACGGTTCAGAAGGCGAAATGTGCGGCAATGCCATAAGAAGCGTTGCCAAGTATGTATATGACCACAAACTTACAGATAAAGAAGAGTTTCTTGTTGAGACTTTAGGCGGAATTAAGACGCTTAAAGTTTTTGTCGAGAATGGTGTTGTAGTTAATATTTGCGCTAATATAGGACAGCCCTGCCTTGATACTGCGGTAATTCCCGTAGTGTCAGGGCTTCCTGAATTTGTGGAGCAGCCTGTTAAAGTCGGCGATATTGAGCTTAAAGTATCCGCACTTTCTTGGGGCAATCCGCACTGTGTGGCATTTATTGATGATGTTATGGCATTTGATGTACATAAGTACGGTAAAATTCTCGAGAATATGCGAGAATTGTTCCCGAATAGAACCAATGTTACTTTTGCACAGATTGTAAACGACAAATACATTAAGATTCGTGAGTGGGAACGCGGAACGGGCGAGACTATCGGCTGCGGTACAGGTTGTGCAACAGCAGCGGTTATTGGAGCAATTACCGGAAGATGCGGTCGTGATGTAACTGTTGAGCAGATTGGTGGGAATCTTTCAATAAGATGGGATGAGGCAAGCAATGAAGTGTTTATGACAGGTCCGTCTTATACGGTTTTTGAATCAAGCATAGAAATAACACCCGGACCGGGTTACGAAGAGAGCCGCAAGCATATGTGTGGAGGATGCGCTTAATGTTACTTAGAAAAATTCT
>JAZNXQ010000149.1:0-2484 GCA_045593945.1 Lachnospiraceae bacterium
GACGGAGAATGCTTACACTGAGCCTGTGCATCGTTTAAACTCCCTGCTTCCGTGGATTTCTCATATTAAAGAGATTGGTTGTAACGCTATATATATAGGACCACTTTTTGAGTCAGTAGGACACGGTTACGAGACCACTGATTACAAGAAGCTTGACAGTCGTCTCGGAACAAACGAAGACCTTACTAATTTTGTAAGAGAGTGTCATGCACAAGGAATCAAGGTTATTTTAGACGGAGTATTTAATCACGTAGGCCGTGATTTCTTCGCCTTTAAGGATGTAAAACATAACCGTGAAAATTCACGATACACTAGTTGGTTCTGCAATGTGAATTTCTGGGGCAACAACGAATATAACGACGGTTTTTCGTATGATAATTGGGGAGGCTACAATCTGCTTGTTAAACTTAATCAGAAAAATCACGAAGTCCGTGATTATATCTGCGATGTAATTCGTTTTTGGGTAAAAGAGTTTGATATAGACGGCATCCGTCTGGACGCGGCAGATGTGCTTGATTTTGATTATATGAAAGCACTTCGTTATGTTGCAAATGAAGTAAAGCCTGACTTCTGGCTTATGGGCGAAGTAATTCACGGAGACTATATACGTTGGGCAAACGAGAATACTTTGCACTCCGTAACCAACTATCATTTGAACAAAGCTCTCTACTCAGGCCATAATGACCACAATTATTTTGAAATCGCGCACACGGTAAAAAGGCTCTATGAGATGGGCGGCAACCGTCCCGACGGATTGAAACTTTATAACTTTGTTGATAATCATGATGTTGAAAGAATTTACACCAAACTAAATAACAAGGCGCATTTTGTTCCTACACATATCCTTATGTATACTCTGCCCGGAATACCGTCAATCTATTACGGTTCTGAGCTTGGAATTGAAGGCAGGAAAGAACGCGGTTCGGACGCATCGTTAAGACCTGCTATTGCTCTTTGCGACTACAAGGATGCTGTTTCCAATAATCCTTGTACTAAATTAATTGCCGCACTCGGAGCTGCCCGTCAGAAAATAAAGTCCCTCTCCTACGGCGAGTACAAAGAGCTTATGCTTACCACAAGGCAATATGCTTTTGCAAGAAATCATAACGGACAATCTGTTGTAGTGACCGTTAATAATGATGATAATAACTTTACAATGACACTTCCTGCTCAGAATGCCGCAGAATATATCGGCGTTCTGTCAGGCGAAAAAGTTACCGTAAATAACGGTTGTATTACTGTGACTGTTAAGGGAAATTCCGGCGAAATCTGGGTGCCGGAAGGAATTTTAGAAGGCGATGAATTTGAAGTTGTTACTGAGGTTATAAATGTTGTGCCTGAAGTT
The DNA here is from genome assembly GCA_045593945.1 of Lachnospiraceae bacterium. GTDB lineage: Bacteria > Bacillota > Clostridia > Lachnospirales > Lachnospiraceae > SIG300. Next base: position 1,346 of record JAZNXQ010000149.1, read on the forward strand.
TTTTTGCAGGAAACTCCTGTGACCGAGGTTGTTCCTGAAGATTCTGTTTCGGAGTCTAAGGAAGTCGATACTCAACCCGAGACGCCTTTTTTGTCGCAAACAAATACAGTCAACAAGCCTTACGAAGAAATGAGTGTCGAGGAACTCCAACAGGCAATTCTTGATCGCATGGCAAAAAATGGTCCTGTCACAGACCGTATGCGACAGGACGTTATAGAAAACGTATATCATAATTCTTTGGTTACCTGGATTAAGAGTTTTAACTAAGCAAGGTGCGGCATTAAGCCGCACCTTTATTAATCCGCATACTGCTTCCCGGTATGGTCCATGTGAAATTCACCCGTATGTATAAGCTTAGAAATCGGCACAAGCTCATACCCTTGCGTCTGCAAACCTACAATCACCTGTTCAAGCGCATCCTTGGTATACTTCGCGCCATTGTGCATGAGAATGATTGCGCCGTTACCTAAATTCTTGTGATTGAGCACAGTCTTCACAATACTGTCAGCACCGTAATCCTTCCAATCTAAACTGTCCACAGACCACTGCACGGTATAATATTTGCAGGCAGTCGCCGTTGTAATTACGTCATTATCATAATCACCGTAAGGCGGCCTAAAAAGACACATCTCGATTCCCAAAAGTTCCTTTATCGTCTGGTGCGTTTTAAGAAGTTCCGACTGAATATCCGAAGTATTAAGCTGGCTCATATTTTTGTGATTCTCACCGTGATTGCCAATATCATGACCGGCCTCATATATTCTCTTGACATCATCAGGGTATTTCTTCATCCACTCGCCCGTCATGAAAAATGTAACCTTGACGTTGTGTTTGGCAAGGATATCGAGGATTTGCTGAGTATCTTCATTGCCCCAAGCAGCGTCAAAACTGAGTGCTACTTTCTTCTCCGTAGTATCCACACAATATATCGGCAGTTCCCGATTCCCCACCCTCGTATTTGTCTGCACGATGCTTGGTGCATAAAGCAGGCAACCTACGATTAGTACGAGGACTGCACCGAGCACCACGCCGCGCTTTTTCAGGATAAATATTATGTCGTCTTTGATACTCCTTTTGCTTTCCATGTTATCGTTCATGTTTTCACCTAAAATCGTTATTGATATATTATATTAAAAACA
>JAZNXQ010000150.1:0-3420 GCA_045593945.1 Lachnospiraceae bacterium
CTCCGACTTTATTATGAACACAAGTGAAAAAGCATTATTATTACACGAAGAATGGCAGGGGAAGATAAGCACAGAGTCTAAATGCAAAATTGACACGCGCGAAGCTCTTGCACTCGCATATACGCCCGGTGTTGCCGAGCCTTGCAAGGAGATTGCAAAAGACAAGGGCCTTGCATACAAATATACACTTAAAGCCAATACTGTTGCCGTTATTTCGGACGGAAGTGCCGTACTCGGTCTCGGTAATATAGGACCTCATGCCGCAATGCCCGTCATGGAAGGTAAAGCCGCACTTTTTAAAGAATTCGGCGGTGTAAACGCTTTCCCGATTTGTCTTGACACACAGGATACCGAAGAAATCATCGAGACTATCGTAAGAATTGCTCCTGCATTCGGTGGCATTAACCTTGAAGATATATCAGCTCCGAGATGCTTTGAAATTGAAGAACGTCTTAAGAAGCTTTTAGACATCCCTGTTTTCCATGACGACCAGCACGGTACCGCCATCGTTGTACTTGCAGGTATCATCAACGCTTTAAAGGTTGTAGGTAAACAGAAGGAAGACTGCAGAATCGTTGTTAACGGCGCAGGTTCCGCAGGCATTGCCATCACCAAGCTTTTATTAAGCTACGGTTTCCCGAACATTATGATGTGTGACCGTCAGGGAATTCTCGCTCCGAATACACCCGGAATGACTTCTGCCCAGACAGACATGACTAAGATTACCAACCTTGAGAAGCGTACAGGCACCCTTGCCGACGCACTTAAGGGTGCAGATATTTTTGTGGGAGTTTCCGCTCCCAACCTTGTAACACCGGATATGGTCAAATCCATGAACAAAGATGCCATTCTTTTTGCAATGGCAAACCCGACACCCGAGATAATGCCCGATGTTGCCAAAGCAGCCGGTGCAAGAGTTGTCGGAACGGGACGTTCTGATTTTCCTAATCAGGTTAACAATGTTGTTGCTTTCCCAGGCATTTTCAAAGGTGCTCTTGAGGGACGCGCAAAACAGATCACGGAGGAGATGAAGCTTGCTGCCGCACTAGCGATTGCAGGTCTCGTTCCCGATGAAGAATTACACGAAGACAATATTATGCCGCAGGCCTTTGACCCGCGCGTTGCGGAGACGGTAAGTAATGCAGTTAAGAAGCACATCAGATAAACCCTATTACTCTCTTAATGATTATCTTTTGGAGAATTACGGCGAAAAATTATATAAGTTGTCACTTGATGGCGGAATGACCTGTCCCAACCGCGACGGGCATATCGGAAGCAGAGGCTGCATTTTCTGCAGCAGTGAACATGGCTCCGGTGATTTTGCGTCTTCTCGTTTACTTTCAATTACCGAACAGATTGAGACTGCTAAAACCTGCGTTGCAGGTAAGTTTTCCGGTTCGCACTATATTGCATACTTTCAGGCATTTACCAATACTTATGCCGATGTCTCATATCTTGAGAAGATTTTTACGGAAGCGATTATGCATCCCGACATTAAGATTTTGTCCATTGCGACAAGGCCTGATTGTCTTCCTGACGAAGTACTTAATCTTCTTGATAGGCTTAATAAAATCAAACCCGTATGGATAGAGCTTGGCCTACAGACAATTCATCAAAAAACAGCCGATTACATAAGACGCGGTTATGCTCTTGACTGTTATAATGACGCTGTCCGCAAGCTTCATACACTTGGTATCCCCGTAATTACGCATGTAATCTTAGGACTTCCGGGGGAGACTAAGTCCGATATGCTTGAAACTGTGCGCTACCTTAACAAAGCCGGCACTGACGGAGTTAAACTCCAGCTTTTACACGTTCTAAAAGGTACTGACCTTGCAGACGACTATTTAAACAATCTATTTAAGGAACTTTCACTCGAAGAGTATATAGATATCGTAATCGATGCACTTGAGGCACTTTCGCCCGATATCGTAATACACAGACTGACCGGTGACGGTCCGAAGAAACTTTTAATTGCTCCCTTATGGAGCAGTAACAAGAAACATGTACTTAACACGCTCCATAACACAATGCGTCAGCGTGAAACTTACCAGGGAAAGGAGTATGCAAAACACTATGGCAACTGAAGTTAACACCATATACAAGCTGATTATTCTCTACATGCTTAATAAAATCAATTTTCCGATGTCCAATACGCAAATTTCTGAATTTATGCTTGGCAAGGAATATACAAATTATTTTAACCTTCAGCAGATTATTTCAGAGCTTTTGGAAGCTGAGTTTTTAAGAATTGAGAGCAGTAATTCGCGTACAACTCTTTATGAGATTACTCCCGAAGGTAAGGATACTCTTTTGTATTTCAGTAACAAGCTTTCAAGCAGCATTAAGGAAGATATCAACAGCTATCTTGCCGCCAACAAATACGAGATAAAAAAAGAAGGCAGCATCTCTGCTGACTTCTTCAAAGCCACCTCGGGTGACTATATTGTACATTGTGTAATCCGTGAGGGAGAATCTACCCCCATCGAGATTAATGTAGCCTGCCCTTCCGAGGAACAGGCCGAAGTAATGTGTTCCAAATGGCGTGATGCCAGTCAGGACATTTACCAACACATTATGGATGCATTGCTCTTAAAATAGTCCTTTTTATGCATCCAATCATTCATTACCAATAAGACTTTCAATAAGCTGCCACAATTCTTCCCTACCCTGCATCGTTTCAGAGGAAAAAGGAATAATTGTGGTTTCTTTTTTAGCACCAAGACCTTCTCTTACCATCTTAACATGCTTCTGGATCTGGCTTCTGTTAATCTTGTCAAGCTTGGTTGCAATAATTATCGGTTCAAAACCGTTATACTGAATCCATTCATACATGTTACGGTCATTAGCAGACGGCTCATGTCTGATATCGATAAGCAGAAGTACTGCCTTAAGCTGCTTGGAGGTGTTGAGATATTTCTCAATCATCTTACCCCACTTCTCACGCTCTGCCACAGATACCTTCGCATAACCGTAACCCGGTAAATCCACATAATAAAAAGCATCGTTTACTTTATAAAAATTAATTGTCTGTGTCTTGCCCGGCTGGGATGAGGTTCTTGCAAATGCCTTTCGCATAATAAGTGCATTGATAAGTGAGGACTTGCCGACATTGGATTTACCTGCAAAAGCAATCTCCGGACAGGTATTCTCCGGAAGCTTACTTGTAATACCGCAAACCGTCTCCAAATCTAATTTCTTAATAACCATACCTCATCTCTCCTTCCGTAGCTTACTGAAAAATTATTGTCTTTTCGATTACTTCACTCATAGCAGATACAAAAATAATCTCAAGACCCTTCTTAATCTCTTCTGATATTTCTTCCACATCGCGTCTGTTCTTTTCAGGAACAAGGACAGTCTTAATTCCCGCCATCTTAGCAGCAAGAAGCTTTTCTTTTAGTCCGCCTATCGGAAGTA
>JAZNXQ010000151.1:0-9117 GCA_045593945.1 Lachnospiraceae bacterium
CCCACACCTGTCTGCGTATAGTAATTTTGAATTCTCGTTATTACTGGCTTCATAAAAGGACCTTTCTAATGGCTATCGTTATTCTTTCATACTACAATTTACGAGCAGAAGCTCGACTCCCAGTCTGTCATTCAAGAATCCTGTCTTAACGGCCTCTTCCGTAGCCGCGCATTCTTCAAGTGCTTTCTTTACCTTAGCGACAGGAAACTTCTGAAGTTGCGTAATATACTTACCTGCAATAAACGGCTGTATTTTCATCTGCTCAGCAAGTTGTGTTTTTCCCATGCCTTTTTTTACAAGTTCACCTGCCTGCAAAAGCTTACTGAATTGCCTTGACAGCATAAAAAGAATTCTCATCGGCGGCTCTTTTAAAAGTAACAAATCACCATACAGTTCCAATGCCCTCTTTTGCTTGCCTTCGCTTACGGCATCCACCATCTCAAAAATCCTTCCGTTAATCTGTTCCGTACATATATCATCTATGTCTTCTTTGGTAATAACATCACGTCCGTAAGTATAATCAATGAGCTTCTTCACTTCATTGCTTATATTCTCCATGTCATTACCGGTTCTCTCAAGCAAATAATCAAGGTCTTTTCGTGTAATATTTTTACCCTCTTTGACAAGCATCTTTACAATCCAGTCAACAAGCTTGTTATCAGGCTGTCTGCCCATCTCGATTACACTTCCGTTAGCTGAAACAGCCTTATATAATTTATTTCTTTTATCAATTTCGCTTTCAACAAAAAGTAAAACTGTAGTATCTGAAATATTAGCCATATATTCGCAGAACTCATCAGATGCCGTGGACTTAAACAAGCCGCTATCCTCAACAATAATCAGACGTTTGTCAGCAAAAAACGGCATAGTATCAGCGATTCCCATAATATCATTAACATTCGCTGCTTCCTTGCCCTCAAAATAATTATAATTCATTGAGTCATCTTCGCCTACAATGGCATTCTTTACCTGTTTCTTGTACGAGCGTTTAAGATATGACTCTTCGCCGTAAAATAAATATAAATTTTTCCACTGTCCTGTCTTTAATGAATCTCTGAGTGCTTGCATATGATGTCTCCTCCATATGACTTAATAATATCACACTTTTACTTCTATGAAAATATGCTTTTTACTTCTTACTGAGCCAGCCTCTGAAAAATCCACCTTCAAAAACAGAAAATATCGTAAAGAAAATATCTGCAAAAATAATGAAAATAAACGAAGGTATTAATATACGGGTGTATTTTTCACCGCATACTTCTCTTTTGTTAACAGCTCTTCCCTGCCTAAAAGCGTATATGAAAACTCCAAGATTAAGAAAACCTATAATAAGTGCCTGTGTAATAAAATTTATAAATGCATCAACCGGTAACCAGTTCCCCACCTGTGTTCCGCTAAGAAAGATATTTAAAAATAACAGACCTATCTGAACATAGAATACGATTCGCATAACATTCAGCATTACACCGCCGCCAATGCCGATTCCTCCGCCCCATATAAGACCGCCTCTTGTACAAAAATTACGAAAAACCTGCAACAAAGCTTTGCTCTGCACGCCCTCAATAAAACCGTTATTTGAAATAACATAAACATTCAATTTTAAGTGTTTGTCAAGACAGTATAGCTCCATATCTTTTAAGAAGCTCATTACATGCGATGGCACACTGTCAACATACAGGGGAAGACAAAACACCACCGCATCACCATCTTCCAAAACACTCAAAATTCTGTCATGATCCTTCTTATTCCTTAAATTTTCTTTTGCTTTTTTTCCTTTTACAAAGAATTTCTGCACACTGATAAAATAAGCTGATGCACTAAACTTTTTCTTGGGACTTCCGTTTATAAATATTGTTTTCATGATAACATGCCCTCCAATTCACTCAGAGATTTTAAAACGAAAACCTGCGACTCCCTATAACCGTCATTTAGCGCATTTCTGGCTGCCACAAGTTCAAAGGTAGCCTTTTCTTCTTCAGTAATATCTCCATATGTAAACACCTTAAGTATTTCGTGCTTACCATATCGCAGTGTATGATGCATCTGTTTGCCCCTGTAAGTGCTAAGCGGTGTGGATGAACCGATACTTCTGTCTAAAACATTCTTAATTACAGGGCTATAGCTTCCGTAGTAGTTTTCACTAATAATGATTAACTCATCTGCTCTTCCGATTACACGGCACACCGTATGCAGACTGTCCTTTAAGCGACACTCTGCCGGATGCTTTGTCCAACAACCAAAACACCCCTGACATGGCGCATATTTGCCGTCCGCACAAATTACTACATCACACTTTTTTTGTAACATTTCATCATATTCTGTTCCCAAGTCATGTACTATTACTTTCATATCCGCCCTTCCTTTCGTTATCATTAGTCTTTTTATTAATATAACTCTTTTGTGATACAATAACAATACGCTTCTATTTTCTTTCCTATTCTTATCCTAATTGCTCCTGACTCTGTTGTAGACATTATCTTACATCCGATAGCTTCAAGGCGCTTAAGTGTCTCCTTGTGCGGATGACCATAGCTGTTATCCTCACTACAGGAAATAAGTGCAATCTCCGGGCTAACCCTCTCCAGTAACAGTTCGCTATTAGAATACTTCGACCCATGATGTGCCACCTTAAGTACCTCGCATTTTTTCAGGTACGTAATAAGCTCTCTTTCCGTACGTTCTCCGATATCTCCCGTAAACAGCATATCAAAATCGAAATATTGCATATGCAGTACAATTGAACTGTCGTTGCGCTTATCCTCCGTATAATATTCCTCTGAATCAGGGTTAAGACAGTAAAACAAGGCATCTCCGACCTTAATACTATCTCCTCTGTCGAGTACACCAACCACACATCCCTTTCTTTTAGCCAATTCCGAAAGCCTCTCTAAATTATCATCCTCTTTGCTTACATTCGGCAGAACAAGCTGTTTTACGTCAATTCCGTCCTCGTCCTGCAACATATCTTCAATCGCACTACAGTGATCGGCGTCCGCATGAGATACAATTATATAATCGAGCTTATCCACTGCATGTACCTTTAAAAATGGCTCTATCCTCTTCTCATACAGATTCTTTACATCTGTACTTCCCGCATCAAGCAAAATACATTCGCCCGTAGGAAACTCCATAAAAATACACTCGCCCTGTCCGACATCAAGCATTGTTATCTCCGCGACGCGTTTTTGTCCCGGAAGCAAAAGGAATATTTCAAGAATACATATTCCCGGTATTAAAAATAAAACTACTGTCCTTTTAAACTTTCTCTGTTCTAAAAAAGCCGGCAGTCGTCTTTTTCTTTTAAAAAAATGTATAATTCCGAAATTAATACATACTATCACCGAAAGTATCGTATATATAAGAAGAATCCTGCTAAGAGGCGGCTTTCCGAATAAAATCCTGCCCACTGACATTTCATTAAAGAACATGCTTATTTTTTCAAATGACAAAAGCAAAATATGTACCGGACCTCTTAATAACAGTTTGCCTACACCAAAAATCATTTCCGTCGCTAACCCACTCATAGCAAGCACTACTAACACTGACATGCACGGAATTATAATGATATTCAAAATCAAACTATACAGGGAATACTCATAGTAGTTCCACACAACAACAGGAAGAGTCATCAGAAAAATCGCAATGCCTGATACTACTCCTGACATTCTTTTACCAAACGCCCATTTACATATACTCTCAATGACAGGTAATATCGTTCCTATAGCAAGCACTGACATAAATGACAAAACAAAACCACTACCCAAGAACGCATACGGTGTCTTTATAAGCATACAAAGCAACGCAAATCCCATTCCCGAACATAAATCGTAGCTTTTTCCTGTGATATTACCAAGCATGGATACCAAAAACATAATCAGTGCCCTTTGCCCCGACGGTCCAAAACCCGTCAACCATACATAAAATACCACGGCGATGCTTGCAACAATACAAGCCGGAGCATAACCCACAAGTCTTTTTAAAAATTCAAATATCCCTATTCCCACAAGTGAAATATGTAATCCTGAAACGACCAAAACGTGTGAAATTCCGCTTATCCGGAAATTTTCCTTAAGTTCATCATCAAGATATTCCTTTTCGCCAAACAATATCGCTGACATTGTACCTGCATCCTTATAGGAATAACTATACTTAAAAAGTGCCTCTATCAGCCTTTCCCTTACCGAATCCAGCCATTTTGCTACAGGAATTTTTTTAACGGCAACAACTTTTGCAATGCTGCCCGAGGTCAGCTTATAATAAACCCCAATACTCTTATAATAATTATACGAATTAAATTCGCCTTCATTACGCGGCATCAAAAAACTTGATAATTCGCCAGACACGGCAACGATATCCCCAATGCGGAGACCAGAAACATTTGAAAGATACAATAAAATTCCATCGGTACGGTATTCCTTACCATTATAACCGATTATTGATTTGCTGACTAAAACACTTGAAGACGCGGCTCCTTCTTTTATGGATTTGACTTCACCTTGTACAGTCACAAAAAGAGGCTCTTTTACATACCCGAAAACCTCTTTTTGCTCTCCTGCAAACTTAAGTACAATAACTCCCATAAAAAATGCCACAATCAAAATTATAATTTCTCTTTTTCTTATTTTCCACAAGCTCCCGCCTATAACAAAAGGCAAAAGCGAAATTAGCAGTCCCCATATTACGATGGCTGCATATCCTGCTGCGAATAACTCTCCAAGCAAAAACGCAGCTGCCATCCATAAAATCGGTCTTCTTATTTTTTCCTCCTATTCCGGATCCGCAAGCAGATCCTTTCTTACCATAAGGGGAATATCAAAATTTATAACTCCTCTGTATGTTTTTCCGATTTCCCCGTTAATCATTATCTGTACTTCCTCAACACCGCTTATTGCTGTAAGCGAATTAACAATTGCATATACCGGAATCGAATCAGTAACATTGATTGTTCCCGTAAGAAATGTATCATCCATGTCAAGATAACATATACCATCTCTCGTCACAACACTTATTATTGTAAGTCCGTCCGGCAAAACTTTTTTTAAACCCGTTTTTTCCGGTCCCTTTAACAACTCATCAAGAACAACCTTTTCCTTTGAACTTCTGCTGTCAATATATACATTTCTGACTTCCGGATACAGTTTCATTCCTTTATCATCAGTAAAATACAATATAATATTGACCTTATTATTATCCATAACCAAATCCGTAGTATCATCCACAAAATCTTCTGCCGTCATAACACCTACCGGTGCACCTCCGGCAGTCCTGTATTCCTTGCCGTCCACATAAAAAATAATCTTGGAAACACCTTGAATTTGAGAGAGTGTTTTCACTATCGCCGCTCTCACCAGTACTTCCTTTATAGAATCAATATTATAATAATCTTTGCTGAAGTAAAGATACAAGCGCTCCTTTACAATCTTAATTGACTGCAAAACAACGTTCGCCTCAAGCGTCGGCTGACTGTTAAGGTCCTCCGTATCCTTCGATAAATAAGAGAACAATTCCTTAATAAGCTCCTCCTGTGTATCTCCCAAAGCTTCAGTAACATAATAATGCAATTTTGTTCCTTCTTTATTTAAGCAATATATTCTGTATTCATTCTCCTTTAGAGTTGTCGGCACAATATTCTTAGTCTGCTCATTTCTGCCTGCACATCCCATCAAAGAACACATTATTATAAGCAATAATGCTACCGCTGTTTTCTTCATATCGTCACCTTTTATATCTCATCCGAAGCACCGCCCGCATTTGTAAGCGGAATCGTTACAATAAAGCTGGTACCTTCTTCCGAACTCATTACATCAATCGTACCGTTATGCAACAAAATAATCTTTTTGGTAATCGGAAGCCCAAGTCCCGTTCCACCTGTACTTCGTGAACGCGCCTTATCAATCCTGTAAAAACGTTCAAAAATCTTTGTCTGGGCTTCTTGCGGGATACCAATCCCCGAGTCTGCAACACATATCGAAAAATCAGACTGATTCGCATCAAGAGTAACCTTAACCCAACCATCAGTTTTATTATATTTTATGGAATTCTCTATAAGATTGGTTAGTGCAAGCGTAAGCTTAACTTCATCCACCTCTGCAAGCACTAATCTTATTTCCTCAAACATAATTTCAATATTCTGCTGTGCTGCAATCGGTTTAAGACGCCTTATAACCGACGACACAAGCTCATTAATATTAAACATTTCAACATTTAAATCGGAGTTGCCGCCTTCAAGTCTTACCATTGACAACAAATCAGAGATGATTTTGCTCTCTCTGTCAATCTCATCAGAAATATCTCTAAGGAACTCCTGATATATTTCTACCGGGGCATTTTCCTGAGCAAGCAATGCATCCGTAAGAACTTTAACCGATGTAATCGGTGTTTTAAGCTCATGCGAAACATTTGAAACAAATTCCTGCCGAGACTCTTCATTTTTTCGTAATTGCACAAGCAAATTATTATAATTCTTTGAAATCTCTCTCGTCTCCGTAAAGCCTTCTATCGGTATATCCGTATCAATATGACCTTTCGATACCTTTCCAAACGATTCACCAAGACGCTTTACCGGTTTAGAAAGGAAATACGACAAAACAGCACTTCCAAGCAAAATAATACTAAAAAACACAACACAAAGAAGCTGTGACTTGTGTCTCATCACAGTAAATTCCCTCTCTAAATCAACTGTCGGAATTCCTGCAACCATTACACCCGTAACAGCCCCTGTATTTACATTTTTTATGGGTACGGTAACTTCTATATATGCATCTTGTGAATCATAAACTGCTGTCGAATCGCCCCTAAGTCCCAAAACAACATTCTCACATGCAAGTATTTTATACTCATTAATTCCATATGTATCTTTAACAACTCGCATATTCTTATTAACAATATAAATGCGTCCGTTATAAAGGCTTGCAAGCTTATCGGTAGCTGCGTCCATAGTCCACTGTCTTGTTCCATCAAAATATCCTGCGGTACTTAATTCGCCCCCAAGGATATTGCACTGATTCTTAATCTGTGTAAGACGCTGGTCAATTATACGTTCCTCATATGTATTTGAAAGTATTACTGTACAAACAAAAACCGAAACAATTCCGACAATCAAAATACATGCATAGAGCCAAAACCTCATACCCAAAAAGAGTTTTTTGATTTTAGACAACGAAATAATAACCAACACCCCACTTTGTGTGAACATACTTTGGCTCGCTTGGATTTTTCTCGATTTTCTCCCTAAGTCTTCTTACATGTACATCAACCGTACGTTCATCACCGGTTGAACCTTCGCCCCATATTTCATTAAGAAGCGTACTTCTGCTGAATACTTTCTCAGGATTAGTAACAAAAAGCTCCATCAAATCAAATTCCTTAGCAGTAAGCAAAACCTCTTTATTACCAATATATGCTCTTCTGCCTTCCATCTCAAGACAAATATCTCCAACCATAATCTTCTTCTCGCTAAGATATCTCTTGTTTCCGTTTTCACCGCTTCTTCGCAAAATAGCCTTAATTCTGGCTTTTACTTCAAGTATGTTAAACGGTTTTTCAATATAATCATCTGCTCCGTAATCAAGACCTTTTATTTTGTCCATATCATCGGTTTTTGCGGTCAACATTATAATCGGAACCGTTGAGAATTCTCTAATAGCCTGACAAACTTCAAAACCATCCTTTTTCGGGAGCATAATATCAAGCAAAATTATATCGTAATCATTCTTACCGGCATAATCAATCGCCTCTTCGCCGTCATATGCACAGTCAACCTGCACCCCATCCTGCTCCAGACTAAATTTTATACCTTTCACAATTAATTTTTCATCATCCACTACCAAAATTCTCATGTTGCACCTCTGTTTGTTGATTTATACTTTTATGTAATCCTTAATTCTGTTATATATTGCCTCTTTGATACCGTCAATTAACATTATGTCTTCCGTTGTTTTGAAGCTGCCATGTTCCTTTCGATATGCAATTATACTGTCTGCCTTGCTCTCACCTATCCCCGGAAGTCTCATAAGTTCTTCCTTAGTGGCAGTATTTATATTAATACTTACAGTTGTTCCCTGCGTACTGTTTAAAACATCTGTAACCTTACCGGACAGTACTTCCTCCTCTGTAGGAACGTATATCCGTTCCCCGTCATTTACAAGTTGTGCCAAATTAAGATAATCCTGCATTCCGTTGTCACAGATACCTCCTGCAGCCTCGATAACCTGTATCACTCGCACACCTTCCTCAAACTGATATACCCCCGGATCAACAACTGCCCCACATACATGTACGGTAATAATCCTTACCGTCGTCTTAATCTCTTCCGTTGATTCCAAAATATCATTAGTCGGAAGTCTGTCATGTTGCACCTCAATCATTAGTCCGTTTCCTATATCCATATTCTGCAGTCCGGCCGATAATAAGTACCACAAAACACCGATAATAACAACTATTACCGGTAACACATATTTTATTATTTTTTTCTGCATATTCCTCCGTTCTCCGGAGCTACGTTACAATCATATTTTATCGGATTTAAATGCTAATTACAAGACTGTTTTGTAAAAAACAAAAGGTACCGCAATCTCCGGATTATATCCGAAAATCAACGATACCCCTATATTACGATAATTTTCTGCAAATAATATTAATTATATCATCATATGATGCACCAACCGGCACTTCAAAAATACCTACCAGTACATATCCACCATATCCGCCGGCAACAAGATAATCATTAAATGCTTCTCTGTCCGCATACCCTTTAAGAATTCCTGCCCTTTCAAGAATTATCGCAACATCATAAGAATTCATCCCTTTTAAAATCTGAATTCTTACCTTATCCGCGCCTTTATACAATATACTTGCATCATAATCCTTCTTTCCGGTTGTCTCCGGTTCTTTCGTTGTAGACTCAGGAATATCTTCAGATTTGTTAGACGACGTTTCTGCGGGTGTTGTTGTGTCCTCAGGTGTTGTTGTGTCCTCAGGTGTTGTTGTGTCTGCAGGCGTTGTTGTGTCTGCAGGCGTTGTTGTGTCTGCAATTTCTTCGAAATTGTCTGACTGAGTTTCCTCCGGCGTTGTCGTTTCTGCAGGCGTTGTTGTGTCTGCAATTTCTTCGGAATTGTC
>JAZNXQ010000152.1:0-6099 GCA_045593945.1 Lachnospiraceae bacterium
CAAACAATCTCTTGTTCTGCTCGAAGCAATAAGGAATAATATGCTTTCCAAAGTCACAGTTCTGCTGTTCTGAGAGAGTTAAAAGTGCTTCCTTAAGAACCTTCCAGCTGAAAATATAAATACCCATTGAAGCAAGGTTACTTCTGGGATTAGCCGGTTTCTCTTCAAACTCTGTAATCTGCTTATTCTCATCTGCAATAAGAATACCGAAACGGCTTGCTTCCTCAATCGGAACAGGCATAGCCGCAATTGTTACATCCGCATTGTTTGCCTTATGGAAATCGAGCATAACTTCGTAATCCATCTTGTAAATATGGTCACCCGACAAAATAAGGACATATTCCGGATTATAGCTCTCCATATATTCAATATTCTGATAAATAGCATTTGCAGTACCCGTATACCATTCACTGCTCGTGCTCTTCTCGTACGGCGGCAAAATCGTAACACCACCTACGTTCTTATCGAGATCCCACGGAATACCGATACCGATATGCGTGTTCAATCTCAGCGGCTGGTACTGTGTTAAAACCCCCACGGTATCAACACCGGAATTAATACAGTTACTAAGCGGGAAATCGATAATACGATATTTACCGCCAAACGCAACTGCAGGCTTAGCAACTTTCTTTGTAAGGACTCCCAAACGGCTGCCTTGTCCGCCGGCTAAGAGCATTGCTATCATTTCCTTCTTAATCACGTTATCACCTCTTGATGTCATCTTTAGGCTGACAGACTATATTTCACCTTCGCCCATAAATATATTATAACATAAACTGTTGCCATTTTGTATACCCAAGAGTATAATATTTTAATAAAAAAGCAAATTAAATAGGAAAAATAATGAAAATAAAGGCAGGTACACCTATGTATTCTATCGATTTTACCAAAAATATGCATGTTCACTTCCTCGGAATCGGCGGAATAAGCATGAGCGGTATCGCAGAACTCCTTTTATCAAGAGGTTTTTCTGTATCAGGTTCCGACGATACACCCTCCAAAATCACCGCGCACCTGGAAGAACTCGGCATAAAGGTTTACTATGGATTAAAGGCCGGCAACATTAGTGATGACGTTGACACCGTTGTATATACAGGCGCAATCAAAGCTGACAATCCCGAATATATGGAAGCTGTAAGACGTAATCTCCCGATTCTTACCCGTGCAGAGCTTCTCGGGCAGATACTTCACAGTTATCCCGAGTCCATCGGTATTTCGGGTACTCATGGCAAGACCACAACCACATCCATGATATCAGAGATTCTTCTTACAAGAGGCGTTGACCCCACTATTAATGTGGGTGGCGTTTATCCCAGAATCCACGGTAACATGCACATCGGAAGTTCGTCTTACTTCGTATTTGAAGCCTGCGAATACACCAACAGCTTTTTGTCCTTTTATCCGAAGGTCGGCGTAATTCTCAATGTTTTCGCAGACCATCTTGACTTTTTCAAAGACCTCGACGATATAAGACACTCTTTCCGTCTTTACGCAGAGAACATAGCACCGGACGGTTGTCTTGTTATTAATTCGGCAATTAATAATCTTTCTTATTTTACGGAAGACCTCGGACGAAAGGTTATTACTTTTGGCTTTGATGACAAAAGTGACTTCCGTGCCGTAAACATAGAATATGACGACTTCGGCTTCGGACATTTCGACCTGCTTATATACGGCAAAGACGCAGGACGCATATCTCTCAAACAGCCCGGCGAGTATAACATAGCCAATGCCCTTGCGGCAGCAGCAGCAACATATTTCCTCGGCACGCCTTTTGAGACAATTAAAGAAGGACTTTCTTCATTCGGCGGAACCGACAGGCGTTTTCAGGTAAAAGGAATTTCCGACGGAGTGACCGTAATCGACGATTATGCTCACCACCCCGACGAGATACGAGCGGCACTTACTGCAGCAAAGAAATATCCCCATAAAAAGATCTGGTGTGTATTCCAGCCGCATACTTATACACGTACCAAGGAACTTCTTCCGGAATTTGCAAAAGCCCTTACCATAGCAGACGAAGTTGTTCTTGCAAAGATTTATCCTGCACGCGAGACCGACACTCTCGGTATCAGTTCTGACAATATAAGGCTTAAAATGGAGGAACTTGGTAAAAAAGCAACCTACATTCCCACTTTTGAAGAAATTTTAAAATTTTTGAAAAAAAATTGTTCCCCAGGTGATGTGTTGATAACTATGGGGGCCGGAGACGTTGTAATTGTGGGAGAAAACTACTTAAAATAAAAGTTATCCACATAATCCACATATTTGCCAACATGAAAAATTTGTCGAATATGTGGATTTTTATGTTTACATAATCTTCTATGTCGCAACCTACCTTTTAGCTTAAATCCGCCCTTTACTTTGAGCAATAAAATTATGTTTCCGTTTTGTCCACATTATCCACATTTTTTCAATTTTTGTGGGTAACTCACTCCCCGGAAAAATGCCTATTCTCAAGCAAATTTTTTTGTGCTATACTGTTTTTTGCGAATTGGTTTTTTCAATTATTTTGCCGGAAACATATATATTTCCGTAACATAAACAGGCGGTGAAAATATGCAAAAATTATCATTAAACATTCAACATCCGAGGACTACTGTTGTCCCCAATTATTTTCTTGACGAATTTATGCCGGAGGCTAACGGCGAATTCATCAAGGTATTTTTGTGTCTTCTCCGCTACGCTTCGGACCCTACCGCTTCCGTGTCGGTTTCGTTCCTTGCGGACAAGCTTAACAACACGGAGAAGGACATATTAAGAGCCCTCCGCTATTGGGCGAAGGCTAATGTTCTCACACTTACATATGACGCATCCAAGACGCTTACCGGCATTGCTTTTACGGACACGGCATTCGGTCTTGATGCAGAGCAACAGTTACAGGTTTCTCCCGGTGCAGACATTTCCGTTGTTATTGACAACACTAAAGCCGCTCCCTCCGAAGATACCGCTTATCCCGAACATAACAAACTGACAGCTCCCGACAAGACCGCATTTACAAGAAGCGAGATAGATTTACTCACGCAATCACAGGAGTTCCGTGATCTTTTATATATTGCACAGCGCTACATAGGCAAGACCTTAAGCACTTCCGACACGGATACTCTTATATACATATACTGTACGCTCAGATTCCCGTTAGATCTTACCGAATACCTCATTGAGTATTGCGTAAGCATGGGACACAAGAGTCTGCATTACATCGAAAAGGTTGCCCTTTCCTGGGCTGAACATAATATTCGCACAGTCAAGGAAGCCAAAGAGCATTGTAATTTCTTTAAGAAGGAATGCTATGCCGTCCTTAAAGCCTTCGGACTAAGCAAACGCAATCCTGTTGAATCTGAGATTGCCATGATTGAAAAATGGAGCAATACATATGGTTTCACCGAGGATATTATTATCGAAGCCTGCAACAGGACCATGCAGTCCATTCATCAGCCGAGCTTTGAATACACCGACTCCATTCTTACCAAATGGCACAAAGCCGGAATAAAGCATTTTAACGACATAGCTACGCTTGATGCCAACCACACCAGGACCAAATCTGCTGTCAAAACAACTGCAACAGAGGGCAAACCTGTTTCCAACAAATTTAACAACATGGTATCCAGAAGCTATGTTTATGAAGAAATGGAAAAAAAGCTTCTCAACCAATAGGAGGATATTTGTATGGCACTCAACAATTCGCAATACAACATAATTATGCGCATATACGACAGACGCCAGTCAGATAACCGTCATGACCTGGAGCAAAGAATTGCCGAGGTTTATGCTGCAGTTCCGCGCATCAAAGACATAGAAGACTCCTTATCCACGGCAGCTATGGCGCGTGCCAGGGAGCTTATCCTGCGCGGTGGCGAGACAGAACATTCCAAGGAGCTCTCTCTTTCCATGCAGACACTTATTGATGAAAAGGCCGCTCTGTTAAAAGAAAACGGCTTTGCTCCCGACTATATGGAATTACGATATTCATGTGACGCCTGTAAAGATACAGGTTATGTCGGAGACGAGAAATGTCAATGCTTTAAGCAGGCCGTCATAGACATGCTCTATACGCAGTCCAACTTAAAGCAGGTTCTCGACAAAGAGAACTTTGACACCTTTTCATTCTCATATTACAACGACGACATACCCAACCCCGTCAACAACCTTACACCCTATCAGAACATCAAAAAGGTTCATTTGGCATGTAAAGATTTTATAGATAATTTTGATAACGACTTTCAGAATATTTTGTTTTACGGCGATACGGGTACAGGTAAGACATTTTTAACAAACTGTATTGCGAACGAGCTTCTCAAACGTTCCAAGTCAGTCATCTACCTTACTGCAATTTCACTTTTTGATTTATTTTCAAAGCAGGCTTTCAATAATGATGCAGACGACGTCATTACCTCCAAGGATTTGGAGCAGTACCTTTTCGACTGCGATTTACTAATTATTGACGACCTTGGAACAGAGTCTCCGAACTCTTTTACCAACTCCAAGCTCTTCTACTGCTTAAATGAACGCTTTTTAAGAGAAAAATCAACAATTATTTCTACCAATTTGTCTTTAGAGATGATTAACGGCTTATATTCCGAGCGTATTTACTCCCGACTCGTAAGCAATTACACATTGCTCAAGCTGTTCGGCGACGATATCCGCATTAAGAAAAAACTTAGTATTTAAGCCTTGACTAAAACAAAAACCAATGGTATAAAATAACTGTTGCAATAACAAACACAACATAATACGGAGGATATTTATTTTATGGCACGTGAAGAAATACTTTTAGAGAATTTGCCCGTAGGACCTTTAGGAATTATCGCTTTACCGAGTTGCAAAGAGATGGGCGAAAAAATTGACGCTCACATCGCATCTTGGCGTAAGGCAAGCACTGTAGATCATGTTGCTAACCTTCCCGCCAACGGCTACAAGAAAGATTCTTACTTAATTGACGTCAAAGTACCACGCTTTGGTTCAGGCGAAGGAAAAGGTGTTATCAGCCAGTCAGTCCGCGGAGACGACGTATACATTATTACAGATGTTACTAACCACAGCATTTCTTACTCTGTTTGCGGACACACAAACCTTATGTCCCCCGATGATCATTTTCAGGATTTAAAACGAGTTATCGCTGCTATCGGCGGCAAGGCAAGAAGAATTAATGTTATCATGCCTTTCTTATATGAAAGCCGTCAGCACAAGCGCACAGGCCGTGAATCTCTCGACTGTGCTCTTGCACTTCAGGAGCTCGCCAACATGGGTGTTGAGAACATCATCACATTTGATGCTCATGACCCCAGAGTACAGAACGCAATTCCGTTACACGGATTTGAGACTGTAGCTCCCACATATCAGTTTATTAAAGCATTATTACGCCGCGAAGAAGACCTTAAAATCGATGCTGAGCACATGATGATTATCAGTCCCGATGAAGGCGGAACTTCCCGTGCAATTTACTACTCTAACGTACTCGGTGTTGACCTTGGTGTATTCTACAAGCGTCGTGATTACTCTAAGATTGTTAACGGCCGTAATCCCATCGTTGCTCACGAATATCTTGGTGCTTCCGTAGAAGGCAAGGATTGTCTCGTAATTGACGATATGATTTCATCCGGTGAAAGTATGCTTGATGTTGCAACAGAACTCAAGCGCCGCAAAGCAAAGAGAGTTTTCATTGCCTCATCTTTCGGTTTATTCACCAACGGTTTTGCAAAGTTCGACGAATACTACGAAAAAGGCCTTATCGACCGTATCCTTACAACTAACCTCATTTACCAAGATCCGGAACTCCTTACAAAGCCTTACTACACCAACGTAGACATGAGCAAGTACATCGCTCTTATCATCGAGACCCTTAATCACGATGCATCCCTGAGCGAATTACTCAACCCCGTAACCAGAATCCAGAATATTCTCAAAAAATACGGTCAGATATAATAAATTAATCATATGGGCGGTTGCGCTTGTAGCGCGCCGCTCTGTTTTTATGCCCCGCAGAGTGACTGCCATACAGTAAGGGTTTAGGGTGGAGGATTGTTTTCTCTCGCAACATTTAAGGTTTTAAGAAGTGCTAACACTTTTGCTTTCCACCCTACGATTATGTGCCGCTTC
>JAZNXQ010000153.1:0-2272 GCA_045593945.1 Lachnospiraceae bacterium
ATGATATAGATGCGGATGGTAACCTTGAGGTACTTGCAGTTATCAACAAAAAATTCTGTATTATCTCAGGTACGGACGGTTCCCTCAAGAAACAATACGACCTGCCTGATGAAATGGCTCATGACTGCATAATTATTGCCAATCTTTCAGGTAATCCTACTCCGCAGGATATTATTCTTAAGAACAGATACCACAAAATGTGGGCTATGGATAAAGATTTTAATTTACTTTGGACACACGAAGGTAATGTCGGACATTTTCCGTTAGTAGCAGATGTTAACGGCGACGGACTTGAAGAAGTTATGGCAGGCTATGATTTACTTGCACCCGACGGCAAGCTTCTCTGGTCCTGCAAGGACCTTGATGACCATGCCGACTGCTTATGGGTAGGTGATGTTAACGGTGACGGTAAACCCGAGATTTGTGTTGGCGGAAGCGTTACATGTCTCTACGATGCAGACGGCAACGAGCTTTGGCGATATGACGGTTCAATCGAATCCCAGCATGTCGCACTCGGCAAATATATTCCCGATGCTCCCGGTCTCCAGGTTGCAGGTCTTGACAGAATACAGCGCGGTGACGGCTACAAGGGACAATGGGACGGCAAGGACGGTATGTTCCTTCTCGACTGTAACGGTAAAGAAATTTGGAAGGAAGACCGCAAAACAAAAGGATGGCTTACAATTGTTAACACTTTCCGCAATTGGAACGGTGACGGTCTTGATTATATTCTCGCTTACCGCAGAGGTGGCGGTGTTAACCCTACACTTTATAATGGTGACATGGAGGCTGTACTTACCTTCCCCGAAGACGGTTATGTTTTGTCAGCCGATTTATTCGGACGCGGTTGCGAAGACGCTGTTATTTATGCAAAAGGAACTGCGTTTATTTACTCCGGAAAATCCTATGATTTGAGTCAGGCACCATCCGGCAAGCAGCTTCCTCAGCCTAAGAAGCTTTATCAGTCCACTCTTTACCCCGGTTGTGTATACAACGACTAATTTTGGAGGAATTTATGGCAGACGGACGCTATGATATTACCAACTACGACTTAAATCCGACGATGCTTTTCGTCAGCAAAAAAAAGATGACGAGAACGTCATCCTATCACAGTCATGATTTTGCAGAAATTACTTACATACTCTCCGGCAAAGGCCAGTATTTTGTAGAAGGCAAGGTATATGATGTCCAGCCCGGCGACCTCATTATGTGCAGTCCCGGTGTAAAGCATCATAACATCGTCACAAGCGAAACAGAGCCTACCGTAGAATGTTTTATCGGTTTTACTGATTTTGCATTCCACGATATGCCCGAGAACTCCATTATGCTTAAAGGCGATCCTTATGTGCTCCGCCCTTCCGTTGAGCTTAAGCAACAACTTTCCAAGCTTTGCTACGCCATGCTCGCAGAGAATGATACCAATCAGGTCGGCAAATACTTTATGCTCAAATCACACCTGATTCAGATTATGCTCCTTCTTATGCGCCAGATTGTAGAACCCGAGCCAACACAGGAAGGTTGTAACTTTGAGTCACATTATAAGAATTACGCAGTTAATCAGATAATTAACTATCTTGACGAGCATTGCAGCGAGCGAATCTCTCTCGACCGTATTGCCAAGAACATGTATCTTAGTCCCGTGTATATTTCTAAGATTTTCAAAGAAGAGACAGGCGAATCTCCTATCAATTACCTGATTAAAATTCGCCTCGAAAAAGCCAAAGTCATGCTTGAAGCTCCCGGACCCGTCAGCATCAAGAAGATTGCAACGAGTGTCGGATATGATGATGCTTACCACTTCAGCAAGCTTTTTAAGAAGTATTACAGTGTATCACCGCTTAATTATCGCAAACAGGCGATTGGTGCGGAATAAATATAAAATAAAAAACGGCCTAACAGCCGTTTTTTTCATATAACCTGAGCAATCCATAAGCCGGGTTATGTCTCGCAGTAAACTGCTTAATGGTCATCTATCTACTCCGATTGTCGCCAACCGGCTCTAGCGACCTACCCGAAAGCACGACGGGCAGCCGTATTGCCTTCTGTTCGGTCTTGCTTCGGATGGGGTTTACATGTGCCCTCTCTGTTACCAGCGAGGCGGTAGTTTCTTACACTGCTTTTCCACCCTTATCGCTTGCGCGGCGGTTTATTTCTGTTGCACTTTCCTTAGAGTCACCTCTACCGGACGTTATCCGGCATCCTGCCCTGTGAAGCCCGGACTTTCCTCACCTGCAGCCTTTCGGCATTCGCAGCCGCGACCATCTGTCTTACT
>JAZNXQ010000154.1:0-1810 GCA_045593945.1 Lachnospiraceae bacterium
GGTGTTGTTGCGATGAAACCGCAGTGCATTATTCTTGATGAACCGACGGCGATGCTTGATCCCAACGGAAGGCAGGAAGTTATTAAGACAGTACTTGAATTAAATAAAAAAGAAGGAGTAACCGTAATTCTTATTACACATTATATGGAAGAGGTTATTTCTGCGGACAGGGTTTTTGTCATGGAAAGCGGACAGGTTGTTATGACAGGAACACCCAGAGAGATATTTGCGAGAGTGGATGAACTCAAATCCTACAGAATGGATGTACCGCAGGTTACAATGCTCGCACATGAACTTAAAGAAGCGGGCGTACCGATTAGCGGAACAATTTTAAGCGTAGAGGAATTGGTAGAAGAGATATGTCAATTAAAATCGAAGGTTTAAATTATATATACAGTCAGGGTACGGCTTACGAGATAAAAGCACTTGACAATATTAACCTTAATATTGAAGACGGTGAATTCATAGGTATTATCGGACATACGGGTTCCGGTAAATCTACACTTATCCAGCATCTTAACGGTCTTATTAAGGCGACTTCGGGAACGATTTACTATAACGGTAAGAATATTTATGATGAAGATTTCAAGATGAAGGATTTAAGAAGCAAGGTCGGTCTTGTATTCCAGTACCCCGAGTATCAGCTTTTTGAGGTGGATGTTTTCTCGGATGTTTGTTTCGGACCTAAGAATCTCGGTTTGTCCAAAGAAGAGATTGAGGCGAGAGCCAATAAAGCACTTCAGGCAGTAGGGCTTAAAGAAAAGTATTACAAATACTCACCATTTGAGCTTTCGGGCGGACAGAAGAGAAGAGTGGCAATTGCCGGTGTTCTTGCTATGCAGCCCGAGGTACTTATACTTGATGAGCCCACGGCAGGTCTTGATCCTAAGGGAAGGGAAGACATTCTGAATCTTATTGCAAGGCTTCATGACGAAAAGGGGCTTACAGTAATTGTTGTATCGCACAGTATGGACGATATGGCACAGTACGCAAAGCGTCTTATCGTTATGAATCAGGGCAGTGTGCAGTATGACGGGACACCCAAGGAAGTATTTTTACACTACCGTGAGCTTGAGAAGGTCGGACTTTCAGCTCCGAAGGTAACATATATTATGCATGAGCTTGCAGAACGCGGATTTGCCGTTGATGTTACGGCAACCACGATTGAAGAAGCAAAGAAGAGTATTTTGGAAGGATTAAAGAAATGATTCGAGATATAACAATCGGTCAGTATTATCCGGCGGCTTCGCCGATACACAAGCTGGACCCCAGAGTCAAGCTTGCCGGAACGCTTATATTTTTAATATCGCTCTTTCTTACGGAGAGTGTAGTCGGATATGTACTTGCCACAATTTTTCTTGCAGGCGTAATAAAGCTTTCTAAAGTGCCTCTCAAATTCATTTTAAGGGGGCTTAAAGCGATTTTTATTATTCTTGCGTTCAGTGTTGCCTTTAACCTTTTTCTGACGAGCGGAGAGGTTTTGGTGCAGTTCTGGATATTCAAGATAACCAAGGAAGGTGTAAGAACAGCACTCATGATGGCAATAAGACTTGTGTACCTTATTATAGGCTCGTCCATTATGACGCTTACGACTACACCTAATGATTTGACGGACGGTCTTGAAAAGGCGCTCAGTCCTCTTAAGAAGATAAAGGTTCCAGTGCATGAAATAGCAATGATGATGTCGATTGCACTCAGATTTATTCCTATTCTTATGGAAGAGACTGACAAGATAATGAAGGCGCAGATGGCAAGAGGTGCCGATTTTGAGAGTGGTAATATTATTAAGAGAGCCAAGAGTCTTGTGCCG
>JAZNXQ010000155.1:0-14283 GCA_045593945.1 Lachnospiraceae bacterium
GATGGTAGTTCCGCTGAAGTTGGATATTACAACGGGAGATAAGATTACACCCAAAGAGATAGAGTATCAATTCAAACGCTTGTTAGATGATAGAAGTATTTCGGTACTAGCGTATAATCTGGAAACAATTATGGCAGAAAAGTTAGAAACAGTAATATCCAGAGGAGATCAGAATACCAGACCGAGGGACTATTACGATATATACATATTGAAAAAACTGCAATATGCAAACATTAAGCTGAGTGCTTTAAAGGCGGCACTTAACGCTACAACAGAGAAACGTGGTTCCTCAGCGGTAATTAAGGAGTATCGTAGCATTATGAATACGGTTAGGAATAGTGAAGTTATGCAAAAGCATTGGAGTAACTATCAAAAGGATTTTGAATATGCAATTGACATTGCATTTGAGGATACGTGTGACGTGGTGGTAAAGTTGATGGAAGAAATAGAATTACAGGATTATTTTCCTCAAACTGTTAAGTAAATCCCCAATCCGTCCGAAATATAAGACAGTAACGCAAAGGATTGCGGACTATCTTTAGCACGGACGCTTAAGGGAAGGTGCGGACGGTATGATTATTAACACCACAGACCTTAAGGAAAATATATTAGGAACTCAGAATGACATTTATAATACTGCGTATGGACAGAACAAGACCTCTCGCGGTACCGAAAGTAAAGTGGACGGTATCAGGGATTATTTTTCACGCGAAGGTAATGACAAGGCGCAGGATGTAACATATTCAAAAGAAGAGAAAAAAACTCAGGCAAGCGGTAATGATACTGCTTGCCTTGATGAGGTTACAAGCTATATAAAAGAAATGCAGAATAATCTGAATTCTATTGTTAATCAGATAACAACGATGAGTTACCACGAAGCGAAAGAGACCTACGGTCTTTCCGATGACACGGATGTGCGCGGAATAGTTACTGTGGTTGAGCAGATTCAGATTAAGCTTGCGGCAGCTGATGAGAATTACAGGAATACGGGTAATCTTGATTTGTCCGATATTAAGGCGGTTACAGGAAGTACCGGTGCGGCATATTCGCTGGCATCCAGACTTTCGGATTACAATCTTCCGGCTACGGAGGACAACATCAAGGCAATTGAAGATGCTCTTGGTAAGCTCGAGAATATTGAAGAGATTTCGAGAGAACAGACCAAGTACCTTGTTGAGAATAATTTGGAGCCGACAATTGCTAATGTGTATAAGGCGCAGAACAGCACGGGAATGTGGCAGGAGAATAACGCTCTTACGGACGCATCGTGGGAGCAGTTAAAACCTCAGGTAGAGCAGATAATTACAGAAGCTTTTCCGATGACGGAAGATATTCCGGCGCTTGAAGACACGGCACGTTGGATGCTTGAAAAAGGTGTTCCGTTAAATGCAGCTAATCTTAAAAAATTTGCACAGATAGAAGCAATTAACGGACAGCAGACGGATGCGAATGCGCAGCTCGATAACATGCTTCAGGCAATGGCAAAAGGCAAAGCACCTGAGGATGCAGACTTAACAGGAGAGCATTTTACAGGAAAATATGTAGAAGATACGCTCATCACAATGCAGAAGACTATTAATAACAGACAGTTTGAAGCATATGAAGAGCTTAAAGTACAAAGACAGTTAGAAGAAATCAGACTTCTCATGACCAAGGAAGCAGGACTCTCTCTTCTTAAGAGAGGAATCGAGATTGATACAACCGACCTTGAAATGCTTGTTGAAGAACTTAAAAAGCAGGAAAAGGCATTTTATCAAAGTATCGGCGACCTTGACGGAATCATGGTTGAAGACGGACAGATAGACATCATAAGAGAGACTAACAAGGCAGTCGAAGCTCTTAAATATGCACCTGCATATATAATCGGTGAAGTTGTAAGAGGCGATTTTGAATTTACCGTAAGAGCAAGCTATGAAGCGTCTGAGACACTCCTCTCAGTGATGGGTAAGGCAGCCCAGACAGAATACGAAGCACTTATGACAAGACCCGATAGGGAATACGGCGACAAGATAAGCAAGGCTTTCCGTAATATAGATGTATTGCTTGAAGAAATCGGACTTGAGAATACTGAGATTAATAACCGTGCTGTCAGAATCCTTTCCTACAATCAAATGGCAATTTCAATCGAAAATGTTGAGGCAGTAGTCGCAAAGGATAACGAGTATCAGTACCTTCTTAAGAACCTTACACCCAGAACAGTACTTCATTGTATAAGAGAAGGAATCAACCCTCTTGATACAGACATACAGACTCTTAATGACAGGCTTGAGAAGATTAATGAAAAAATCGGTCCGTCAAAGGCGGAAAAGTTTAGCGAGTTTTTGTGGAAACTTGATAATTCCGGCGAAATAAGCGCGGAGGAGCGAGAAGCTTACATCGGTATTTACCGTCTTATCAATATGGTAAACAGAGGCGATGGAGCAGCACTCGGGGCACTTGTTAACCAGGATGCACCGGTTACCCTTAAAAATCTTCTTACGGCGGCACGTTCTTTTAAGAGCAAGGGAATGGATTACAAGCTCGATGCAGAGTTTGGCTTCCTTGAGAATGAAGTAGTACAGAATTCAATAACTGACCAGTTAAAAATATTTGCGGATGATACGATGACAGAGCAGTATGAAGCTTACCGCAAAGATGAATACAAGACACTTGCACAGAACGAAGAAGCATTAAGACTTGTACTTGAAGAAGGAGAGACGCCTAATTTTAACAACATAAGGGTTGCGGCTAAGATGCTTGAAGCAAATGCCGGAATATTTGAGAACTTCCCGAAGCATTTAAAGGGTAGAACGGACAGACTTCTTGAGAGACTTACGGATAAGGCGTCGGCGGTAGAAGCGCTTAAGGATTTGGAAGGCGCGGTGCAGGAAGAGCTTGCGGAAGCCTGTGAAAAAGCAATGGATGCGACATACAAAGAAATAGAAGATTTAAGAGTTATTAGTGCAGGCTTTAAGTTTATGACTACTGTGGCAGTTAAGAATGAATCATATCATATTCCTGTTGATCTGGCAGGAGAGACAACAACAATTCGCCTTCGAATTGTGAGAAATTCGGCGGAAACAGGAAAAGTAACGGTTCAGTTCGGACATGAAACAATGGGCAGGGTCAGAGCAGAATTTAAGGTAAAAAGTAGCACGCTTGAAGGCTTTTTCTTAAGCAGTAATGCAGAAGGAATACGAATCTTAAAGAGCATTCAGGAAGGCTTTTTAAAGGATATTGAGAAATTCGGACTTGCCGGAGGAACGATGAATTACGGAATTACGGATCATGTGCCGACAACACTTTCAGAATCGGTGATTTCCGGAATAACAGGCAACAGAACAGAAGCTATGGAAAAGACTGACAACCGCACACTTTACGGAGCGGCGCAGACATTTCTTACACATATTAAGGAGGTATTATCATGAGAATTAACACCAATATTTCAGCGGTTATAGCTAATAAAAATTTGCAGTCTTCACAGAATAAGGTTGCAAGCTCACTTGAGAAGCTTTCAAGCGGATTTAAGATTAACCATGCAGCAGATGATGCGGCAGGTATGGCGATTGCGGCAAAACTTCGAAGCCAGATTAGAGGTCTTGAGCAGTCATCTCAGAATGCGTCTGATGGTATTTCCGTTGTTCAGACGGCAGAAGGAGCTTTGGCTGAGGTAGAGAATATGCTTCAGAGAATCAGAGAGCTTTCCGTACAGGCGGCCAACGGTATCTATGTAGATGAGGATAGAGATGCCCTTCAGGCAGAGGTTGATAACTTACTTGCAGAAGTTGACCGTATTTCCAATGATACAGAGTTTAACAAAAAACCGCTTCTTGACGGTTCTCTTGACAGAAGAAGTTACACCAATCAGGACGGAATCAGGGTAAGCTACGCAAGTCCGGCAGTGCCCGCGGACAAATATGAGATTACAATTACCAAAATGGGTACACAGGCCGAGATTAACGGCGGCCCGGTTGCTCTTGCGGCAGGTGACGTAATTACCGAGGATCAGGCAGGTGTAATCAAAATCAATGATTACGATATAAATATTAATGTAGGTGATACAACAGAAGAAGTTTATGCCAAGATAACAGAAGCTGCAGACAGACTTAATCTTACAGTAGAAGGTTTCACTGCAGGAGAACTTAGTTTCAGGACATATGAATACGGTTCCAATGAGAGAATTACTTTTGATATTTCAAATGCAGAGCTTGCAACAGCTCTCGGGCTTCAGACAAGTTATGATGTTGCAGGAACCAATGTTGAAGCTGATTTTGGTGGAGCAAGAGAAGGTTTTACGGAGACAGCGACAATGTATTGCTACGGTAACAGTGTAACAGTAACAGACCTTGGCGGATTTAAACTCGAATATGAAGTGGAAGAAGATTATGCGGATATAGGTAACCCTGTTACGGCAGAAGTAACCGATATCGGAACAATGACAATACATATCGGTGCCAATGAGGGTCAGGTACTTGATATCAGAGTTCAGGAGGTAAGCCGCAAAAGACTCGGACTTGAGAATCTTAATTTACGTACTACAACAGGTGCTTCAAAGGCAATCAGCAGACTTGACGAGGCAATCCAGATGATTTCACAGGTTCGTTCAGAACTCGGTGCATGTCAGAACAGACTTGATGCCGCTACTTCAAGTCTTGATGTAACAACCGAGAATATGCATTCCGCAATTTCACGAATAGAAGATGTTGATATGGCAGAGGAAATGGCGACATATACACAGAACAACGTGCTTTCACAGGCAGGTGTGTCAATGGTTGCACAGGCAAATGAGCTTCCTCAGATGGTACTTCAGTTATTACAGTAGAAAGGCGGTATGATTTATGACAAGAGAAGAAATCCAGGGCTTTACCGCGAAAATTTCGCAGTGTAACAGAACAGAGCTTGTTGTAATAAGCTACGACATCATGAAGGTTTACATAAGAGATGCCAAAAAGGCGCTTGCGGCAGAAGATACAAGTCTTTTTATATGGAATATCAAGAAGGCCAAGAGCATGCTTGAAGAGCTTATGAATGCGCTTGATTTTAACTATCCGCAGGTAACCAACAACCTTATGAGCCTGTACCTTTTTATACAGAGCAGATTTAACAAATGTATATTTAAAAAGCAGGACGTTAATCTTGATGTGGTTGTAAGAATTGTGGACAAGCTTCAGGCAGGTTTTGTCGAGGTGGCAAAAGAAGATACGACAGGTCCGGTCATGGAGAATACTTCAGCGGTTTACGCAGGTATTACCTACGGCAAGGGCACTTTGAACGAAATGTATGAAGAAAAGAATGGTTTTAGGGTATAACCCTAAAACCATTTCTTTTTCTTAAGGGAAACTTGGTCTCCATAGCGATTTGCGGAACATATTCCTTTTTTGCTTTCTCAAGGAGAAACTTATAACGAATCTGGATGGCGTTGATTTCGTAAATGGAAGAATCGATAAGGTCGGGGTCGGTAACATTCTGAAAAACAGAGTAGGCGCTCTCTAAGGCATTCTGTGTCTGCTCAAGTTCAGACTGCAAATAATTATGTTCATAGCTTTCTGCTACGGTAAGTGTCGGTTGTGGTTGTTTCCGCATAAAACATACCTCCCAATTAAGTGGCTTAGTTTATTGTATTATGGCTTTGTTCTAATTATTTCCATATAGGGAAAATATAAACAAAAATTTTAAAAATAGGTATTTACAAATTTTGGAAATGGTGTTATGATAAAGCTATCATAAATCTTGTTTTCTGTCCGGTTCGGACAATAATCCCAATTATCCATTTTACAATTGAAGAGAGGTGAAGGGTATTTCGTGCGTGTTGGTTGCACTTTTATTTGTTGCATTCATTTTTGACATTAAGACGGATAAAGTGCCTAATAAGCTGATTCTGTTGGGCTATGGAATCGGTGTGGTTAATTTTATGATAAGATACGGCTTTGTAGGAATTTTATTTGGAATACTTGCAATTGGTGCGGTGTGGTTGTGCTTTTTCCCTGTATATAGGATGGGCGGACTCGGAGGAGGAGACTGTAAATTGCTTGCGTGGATGGTGCTTTTTATAATGCCGGATATGTTACTTGAGTGCTACTTTTATATATTTCTGTGTGGAGGGATTATAGCGTTTATAAAGATTGTTTTGACAAAAGGAAGGATGTTTCATTTTACGATAGCGGCATTACTTGGTGTAATGATATTTCTTTTGAAGGTACATATAGCAGAGAATGGGGGTATATTATGAAGATATTTGCGATTTGCGATGTCGAGTTAAATTATGCGAGGCGTCTGTCTGAAAAATTTGTGGAGATATGTGGGGAGGAGTTATTTTTGACTCAGCTTTTTGACTCTCCGGAGGCAGTGCTTGAGTATCATAAAAAGACAAAAGTGGATGCATTGCTTCTCGGAGACAGGGTAAAGCTTACGACTGTAACGGATTTTTTGGAGACGATAGAAATATTTGAGAGAGCAGGGATTGAAAAAATATTTGTTTTGTCATCAAAAGAGCAACGAGATAAATGTCTTAAAGAGTACAAAAGTTTTTACAAATATCAGGCAGTGACATCGCTTATAAATGACGTTCGGCAGGCATATATGCAAGTTGAAGCTACAGGTTTTATAAATAGCAGAAAAAAGGGAGAAAAACCATTGGTAATAGGTGTATTTGCACCGGTTAACTGTGTGGAGAAGACAATATGGGCATTGATTGCGGGAATGATTATTGCAAAGGAAAGAGAAGTGCTTTATTTGAATCTTGAGCGATATGCGGGATTTGATGCAATTCTCGGGAGAGTTCATGAAGGAGATTTAACAGAGGTGTTTTATCATGTTCTGCACAGAGGACAGTTGGAAGTTGAGCATATAAAAGAAATTATACAAAGTTTTAAGGGGCTTTCTTATGTGCCGCCGATTAGGTTTGGCAGGGAGTTGTCAGATGTATCGGGAGATGTGGTTCTTAGCTGTATCGAGAAAGTTGTTGGACTTGCAAAAAATGGCAAGATTAATGAGAGGATAATAATACTTGATTTTAGTGGTTCAGCAGAGGCTCATTTTGGAATGTGTAAAATGTGCGACAGGATTTTTCTGGTGCAGAGAGATGATTGTGTAACGAAAGCAACTGTTAATTCTTTTTTGGAGGAGTGTGAACTTTTATCCGAGAATGAAGTGACAGAACGGATAAGTATGGTAGATATGCCGATGCTTAAAGAATTGCCGAGGGACAGGTTTTTGGAACTAAATCTGGAAGGAGAATTGGGAGAAAGAATTAAAAAGGTTTTACAGGGAGAGGGTTTATTTGAAGGAAGAACTTAGAGACGAACTTATACACAGGCTTGGTGAGAAGGAGAATTTGAGCGATGAGGAGATTTTTGGACAGATAGACGAATTGATTATTTTACGTTCAAGACAGAAACTAATGCCTTTAAGCATGAGGGAACGGCTAAGAAAGGAGCTTTTTGCGTCTGTTAGGGGAATGGATGTGCTTCAGGAACTTTTAGAAGATGCAAGTATAACCGAGATTATGATTAATGGATATAGGGATATTTTTGTTGAAGAGGGAGGTCGGATAAAGAAGGTAGATAAAGTATTTTCTTCAAAAGAAAGACTGGAAGATGTCATCCAGCAAATGGTGAGCATGGCAAACAGAAGGGTTAATGAATCGGAGCCGATTGTAGATTCAAGGCTTCCAGATGGTTCAAGAATAAATGTTGTACTCCCACCGGTGGCGATAAACGGGCCGGTAGTAACTATCAGGAAGTTCCCGGCGAGTCCCGTAACTATGGAGCAGCTTATAGAATGGGGAAGTATTACGGAGGAAGTAGCTTTTTTTCTCAAAGATCTTGTTGTGGCAGGCTATAACATATTTGTGTGTGGAGGAACAGGCTCGGGAAAGACAACTTTTTTAAATGCCTTGTCAAATTACATTCCTGCAGATGAGAGAGTTATTACTATCGAGGACAGTGCGGAATTGCAACTAAAAAATATAGTAAATCTTGTGTCGTTTGAGACAAGAAATGCTAATGCGGAGGGTGAAAACGGTATTTCCATAAGAGATTTGATTAAAACGGCCTTGCGCGCCAGACCGGACAGGATAATTGTCGGTGAAATCAGGGGTAAGGAGGCACTTGATTTGTTGCAGGCTTTTAATACGGGGCATGACGGTTCTCTTTCGACAGGACATGCAAATAGTCCGGTGGATATGCTTAGCAGAATTGAGACAATGGTACTTATGGGGATGGATATGCCGATAGAGGCGGTCAGGAGCCAAATTGGTTCAGCACTTGATATAATCGTTTATCTTGGGCGACTTCGTGATAAAAGCAGACGAGTGCTTTCGATTGTAGAAGTTGAGGGGTCTAGAGAGGGTGAAGTAAAATGTCATGATTTATTTAGTTTTGTTGAATATGGTGAAGAAAACGGAAGGATAATTGGGGAATTAAAAGGAAATCGAGAGAATCTTTTAAATCGTAACAAGCTTCTAATGGCAGGAATAAGATGGAGTGGGAATGAAGAAAATTAAAATTTTGGAGTATGCAATTGTTTATGGCATGCTTTGTATGTTGCTTGGTTGGCTGTTTTACAGAAATCTTTGGATGTGTATGGCTTTTGTGGTTGTGGGGACACCGGTCTTTGTTTTCAGACAGCAAAAAATTTATTTGAATACTCAGAAAAAATTGTTGGAGGAACAGTTTAAGGATTGCATTCTTTCACTTGCGGCATCATTAAGGACGGGATATTCACCTGAGAATGCATGGCCGGAGGTACGAAGGGAAATGATTTCTGTACATGGTGATGATAGTATAATCGTAAAGGAAATTGATAGCATAATACACAGACTTAAGATAAAGCAGCCTCTTGAAATGATACTTGAAGATTTTGGACAAAGAAGCGAAGTGGAAGACATTAAGAATTTTGCGGATGTTTTCGGAATTGCTAAAAGAAGCGGGGGTGACATTGTGTCAATTATTTCTTATACAGCAAAAACAATCAGTGACAAAGCAGATGTGCAAAGAGAAATAAAGACGATTATTTCAGCAAAAAAGCTTGAACAGAGAGTAATGATAATTATGCCGCTTGCCATTCTTTTGTATATGGGTGTATTCAGTGAGGGGTTTCTCGATGTGCTGTATGAGGGAGTAACGGGACGGGTAGTGATGTCGGTTTGTTTTGCAGTATATCTGGCAGCTTTTTTTCTGGGGGAAAAAATAGTTCAAACAGATATTTGACAAGAAGGTTACAGAGGAGAAGGATATGAGAAAACAAAAAACAGTTCCTATCGTATGCGTGGCAGTAGGAGTGATTTTGGCAGGAATTGCTGCGTTGACAACAGATAACGACAGAGAAGATATAACAAGTCTTGACAGACCTTCTGTAGGAAGCGGTATGGAAGAATATGAGGTAACGGTTTTGTATGACGGAACGGAAAGCAATATTAAGATTCCGGTTGAGGAAAGGCAATTGGAATTTGCCGAAGCAAAGGAGCTTCTTGATGAGGCTTTTGATGAAGTCATGAGGATTATGGATGAGGAAAACGGAGATCTTTCAAAAGTGATAACGGACTTATATCTTCCGCAGTCGGTGTTTGACGGAATGATAAGTGTTTCATGGATGAGTTGCGACAGGGATTATATTGGTGATAACGGAATAATTAATAAAAGTGGTTGTAGAAATATAGGAGAAAACGGACAGATAGTTGTGCTTATTGCGGCTATATCAGTACAGGGATATTCTGCAGAACTTGAAGTTCCTATAGTTATAAGCCCGAATATTTTTTCAGAAGAAGAGAAGAAGAATAATATTATTCTTTCAGAAATTGAAAAATCAGGGCGGGATTCTTCAAGAGAAAATTTTGTTCGGCTTCCGGCAGTGGTCGCGGGAAAAGAAGCATCCTATTATATGGAGGGAGAGAGCAGTTGGTGGAAATATATTGTGTTTGGCATAATGGTCGCAACTGTATATCTCTTGGCTACAAAACAGAAGGATATAAACATGCAAAAAGCAAGAGATGAGGAGTTGAAATTTTCGTTTGCACCGATTATTACTAAGCTTACGTTACTTATAGGAGCGGGGACAAGTATTCGGGGGGCATGGGAAAAGCTAGTAAATGATTACAAAAAAGAGAATAAGAAAAATGCGGCATATGAGGAAATGCTCAGAATACATAATGAGATGCAAAACGGCCTGCCGGAGGGACAGGCATATGTGCTTTTTGGTAAGCGTTGCAGATTTTCACAATACGTTAAACTTGGTAATCTATTGGAACAGAATTTAAGAAAAGGAACAAAGGGACTTGCAGAAAGGCTTGAATATGAAGTCTTTGAGGCATTTGAGGAGCGGAAAGCTATTGCGCATAGGCATGGTGAAGAGGCGGGAACAAAGCTTCTTATTCCGATGGTAATGTCGCTCGGGATAGTCATCGTGTTTTGTGTTGTGCCGGCATTTTTAAGTATGTAAGGAGGAAAATTATGATAAAAACAATTAAAAAATTTTGGAAAGATGAATCGGGAATAGGTGTTGTTGAGGTTGTTTTGATTTTAGTTGTATTAATCGGTCTTGTGATCATTTTCAAGAATCAGCTCACGAGTATCATGAATGATATATTTGACAAAATCGAATCCAAAACAACAAGCCTGTTTTAAGGCAGTTAATGATGAGAGGGTCAATAACGATATTCTTCAGCCTGATCTTTGTTACAATAGTAGCAGTGCTTACAACAACTCTTGAAAGCGCAAGATGGGCATGTGCAAGATTGTACATAAGACAGGCTTCGGAGGATGCCGTAAGATCAGTTTTTGCAGATTATTGCAGACCGTTATTTGAGGAATATGGAGTAATATTTTTGGATGAAACATACGGGAACGGCGAAAGCATGGTTGATGAAAAGCTGAAGGAATATCTTAAACCTAATCTTAATCCTAATTACGGAAGACTAAGGGCAGATTCTTTTTTGTGTAAGAGCAGTATGGCAGATACGTTTGTGGAGAAAAAGGTTGTTGCCACTGATGGTATGGGAGAGGTTTTTCGTAAGGCTGCGTGTGAATATATGAAATACAGGCTTCCTGCGGATTTTGCAGAGGAATTTCTTGCGCAATTGGATTTTATCAACAGGGCAGATGAGGTTAAAGAGTTTTTTTCACAAATTAACCGTATACAGGATGATTTGGAGAAAATAGACGAGTCGGTTATGAAAATTAACGGTTTGGTTGAATCAATAAGAGGTCTACAGCAAAGTGTTACGGATATTGCAGCAGAAGTAAATGAACTGTTGAAAATAGAAGTACCGGATAAGGTGCAAAAAAAGCTTTTGGAAGATAAAAAAGAGCTTTTGCTTGCTACAAAGCAGGATATTGTTGATGCAGTGGAGCAAATTATTGCGAACTCCGGAATATATGAAGAAATAACGGCAAGAGTAAGTGAGTATTTACATGGTTTGGCAGATGATTGGCTTTCCGGTAATGTTTCAGAAAACATCAGGTTCATTGTTTTGAGTGAAATAGAGAGTCTTCTTGTATATAGTGGCGGCAAGGGCGATACATACGGAATTGAAAAAAACTGCGGTTTGCTTGAGCGTATTTTGGAACAGCTTTATATGTGGGTAGGGGACTACACTACAGGAAGTTTTCCGGATTTGAACGGGATAACCGTGGAGCTGCCGGAGTTGATCACGGATGGATTTATGAGGAAGTTTGATGTAGAAGAATTATGGTCAGATTTTTGTTCAAATGGTTTTTACCCGCTTATGTGTCCGGGATATGCCGATTTATCGAAAGCAGTAATAGAGCCTTTTGCTAGCAGAGGATATGTGTGGGAGAGGGCGGAGCTTTATAAAGCGGATTCTTCTGCTGCCCAAGAAGTCGCGGATTTTCTTGTTTTTCAGGAATATATAAAACACTCTTTTGCTGATTATACCGACGTTAAGGATGATACGGTAATAAAATACGAGGCAGAGTATATAATTGCTGGGAAAAGTGTGGACAGAGAAAATATCGATGCGGTTATCGGCAGACTTTTGATACTTAGGGAAGGGCTTAATCTTGTATATCTGATGTGTGATTCGCAGAAGAAAAATGAAGCACATGCACTTGCTATGTCATGTCTTGGTTTTTCGGGAGTTTATGTCGGAGTAAAAGTGCTTGAGTATTCGATTCTGGCAGTCTGGGCGCTTGGCGAAGCTATGCTTGACGTAAAAATTCTTATGTCAGGTGGCAGTGTACCTGTTATAAAGGGTACTGGCGATTGGAATCTGGGGATTGAAAGTTTGACAGACATAGGATGTGTTTTGGATTCTGTTACTTCCCGGAGAGAGGTTAGCCGGTCCGGTGGTTGGGATTATAAGGATTATTTGCATGTCTTTTTGTATATGCAGAATAAAGATGAGCAGGTGCTTCGTGTAATGGATATTGTAGAGGCAAATATTAAGAAAAATTACAGTAAGGCTTTCAAAATAACAAATTGTGTACAAAGTCTTTCTATAAAAGTTGGCTTTGACATAAGGCCGGTGTTTACAAATAAAGGTGTTTTTAATAGCAAATATGAAATAGCTTTCGGATATTCATATTAAAGACGACAAGTTGTAAAAGAGGTGAAAAATGGTGCTTTCCTTTTGGATTCTCAGAATAAAAAAAAGAATAATAGAAAACAAAGATGTTTGTAAAGTATATGAAAGGAAAACTCTCCAGGTACGTCCCCCTTATATTAATTGCATATGTGAAAACAAGTCATTGAATAAAGAAAGGAGAGCATCTTTTTTTGCTTCTTTTACGACTAAGGATGTTAAAGCTTTTTTTACTTTGGAGGCAACTGTTGTATTGCCGGTTATTATATGTGTTATATGTGCTTTTTTGTGGATTTTTTCTGTATTAAAGGTGCAGATGGAGCTTCAGACGGCTTTGCGGACAGTTTCGCACGAGTTGTCTGAATATGCATATCTTTATGAAAAGGTGCGTAATTTGCCAAATGATGAACAGGAGTATATTAAGGTGGAAGAGACCGGCATAGAGAGATGGCTGTTGGGCGGAATTACAGAAAGCTATGTTGAAGGCAGAATAAAAAAGTTTTTAAGTGATGGAAAAGCAGGAAATTATATTGTTGGAGGTAGTGGAGGAATAGAACTTGAAAGCTTTCTTAGGATTCCTGATAGCGAAGGCATGGTTGACCTTATTGTTACATATAAAATGAAGAATCCTTTTTTGCCGGGGAATTTGGGCATTAC
Source organism: Lachnospiraceae bacterium (assembly GCA_045593945.1). GTDB lineage: Bacteria > Bacillota > Clostridia > Lachnospirales > Lachnospiraceae > SIG300. The sequence continues at coordinate 13,175 of JAZNXQ010000155.1, forward strand.
AGAATATGTGCAAAGGAGCTGTGTACGTGCCTGGACAGGATATGGATATTTTTCGGATGGTAGCGAGGATGAGGCAGAGGTAATGGTTTATGTTACCGAGTATGGAAGTGTGTATCATGTAACAAGAACCTGTACGCATATTGATCTTTCGGTAATATGCTTGCCGCATTTGTATTTGCCGCTGATTTATAATAATAGGGTTTATACGGAGTGTGGCATTTGCATGATGGATGACGGGGAAAGTATTTATATAACCGAAGAAGGAGAAAAATATCACTGGAATATATCGTGCAGAAGTCTTAGGAGAACAATTTATGAGATACCGATAGAACAGGCCGGCGGATATCGTCCGTGTTCACGGTGCGGAAGGGAAGTTAGTAATTGATGAGGTTAGTTTTGATGGGGTTGTTTCTTTTGCTTGGAACGATATGGGACATTAAGAAGAAAAAAATACCGATAGTTTTACTTGCTTGTTTTATTGTAACGGGGTTGCTGATAAATATATTTTGGCCGAAACATTCTGCACCTGATATTGTGTTGGGAGCATTTGTAGGATGCGTGTTATATGCGATAAGTTATGTGACATCAGGACAGATAGGCGAAGGGGATGGGCTCTTATTTGTTGCAACAGGTCTTTTTGTAGGAGGAATAAGTAATTTTGCGTTGCTTTTATGGGCGTCTGTTTTATGTGCGATGACGGCGGGAATAATGCTCATTGCAAAGAAAGCTGAAAAAAAGGATACGATTCCGTTCGTACCATTTGTGTTTCTTGCATATATTGGGCAGGTGGTTTTATGAAGGACGGAAGCTACAGCATAGAAGCAGCAATTATAATGCCGCTGGTAACAGTAATAATACTTGTTTTTATTTTATTTGGGTTTTATTTGAGGGATATTGTTTTTGTGGAAGCTCTTGCAAGAAATATAATTCTTGAAGCGGCAGATGATACCGATAAGGCAGAGATTAGTGTGACGTTAGAAGATGTGCAAACCGGGTTGTGGTGTGCAAAGGTAAGACAATTTAGTGTATTGGATGAGAAGAAGAAAACAGAAGTAAGGTATGAGTTGACATCGGATTTCAAATTCTTAGATATTCCAATTGAGAAAATG
>JAZNXQ010000156.1:0-5250 GCA_045593945.1 Lachnospiraceae bacterium
TGAGAATTCAGTTAAGTATTTTGATAAGTATAATAAATTAAAAAGAACTTTTGAGGCATTGTCGGGACTTATTGAAGAGACAAAGAGCGAGATTGAACACCTCGAATCTGTTCTTACGTCGCTTGAGATAGCGCTTAAGGAAGAGGACCTTGTGCAGATTAAATCCGAGCTTGTGGAATTCGGTTATATTAAAAAGCACGGCGGAGCACAGAATAAGAAGGAAAAGGTAACAAGCAAACCTTTTCACTATATTTCGAGTGACGGATATCACATGTATGTCGGTAAGAATAATTATCAAAACGAGGAGCTTACCTTTAATGTGGCAAATGGCGGAGACTGGTGGTTCCATGCAAAAGGAATGCCTGGTTCTCATGTCATTGTGAAGACTGAAGGAAATGAGCTTCCGGACAGGACTTTTGAGGAGGCCGCCAAGCTTGCGGCTTATTATTCCAAAGCCAAAGGCGTAAAAAAGGTAGAAGTTGATTATACCGAACGAAAGAATGTTAAGAAAGCAAATGGCGGAAAACCGGGCTTTGTTATATATCATACCAATTATTCGATGATAATTGAGCCGGATATTTCGGGAATAGAGGTTTGTAATTAAATTCTCTAATTGACTTAAATTTAAGTTTGCTTTATAATATAGTGGTTATAGTGTTTTCCATAATTTAGAGGGCGGTGGAACTAATGATTAAAAGTATGACTGGCTTCGGACGTTGTGAAATGTCCGATGAATATAGAAAAATTACTGTAGAACTCAAATCAGTTAATCACAGATATCTAGATTTGAGTATCAGAATGCCTAAGAAACTTAATTTTTTTGAGGCAGGAATCAGAAATGTTGTTAAGCAGTATGCACAGCGCGGCAAGATTGATATGTTTATTACATATGAGGATCTTTCGGAGGGTGCATCGGCGCTTAAGTGCAACATGGCTCTTGCTAAAGAATATTTAAGCCATTTTAATAATATTGCCATGCAGTTCGGACTTGATAATGATGCGAGAGCAACCACACTTCTTCGTTGTCCTGAGGTTTTTTCAATGGATGAACAGGGTATAGACGAGGATGCAATTTGGAACCTTCTTGAGAAGGCAACTAAGGGTGCTTGTGAGAAGTTTGTTGAGACAAGAATTGCAGAAGGCGAAGCACTTAAGGCAGATCTTCTTGTTAAGCTTGACGGTATTATGGAGAATGTTTTATATATTGAGAAGCGTTCTCCCGAGATTCTTAAAGAATACCGCGACAAGCTTATGGATAAAGTTTCAGAGCTTCTTGAGAAGACATCAATTGATGAATCCAGAATTCTTACTGAAGTTACAATTTATGCAGACAGAATTTGTGTGGATGAAGAGATGGTTAGACTTAAGAGTCATGTGGAGGCTATTAAGAATGCTCTTAACACAGGTGACGGCATGGGCAGAAAGCTTGATTTTATAACACAAGAACTTAATCGTGAGGCTAATACAACTTTGTCCAAGTCAAGTGCACTTGATATCAGCAATAAGGCTATTGAACTTAAGACAGAGATTGAGAAGATCAGAGAACAAGTACAAAATATTGAGTAGGTACAGCTATGTTGATAAATATCGGTTACGGAAATGTTGTAAATTCAGATAAGATAGTTGCCATAATCAATTCGGATTCAGCTCCTGCAAAGCGAATTGCACAGGGTGCCAAGGATGCAGGAACGGCTATTGACGCCACGCAGGGACGTAAGACTAAGGCAATTATTGTTACCGATGCGCATGTTATTTTATCGGCACTTTTGCCTGAGACCATCGCAGGGCGTTTTAGCGGTACAATACAAAACGAAAGCTAGGGAGAGAACATGGAGAAGAAGGGACTGCTTGTTGTTGTTTCCGGTTTTGCCGGTTCGGGAAAAGGTACTCTCATGAAGGAACTTGTGAAAAGATACAAGACATATGCTTTGTCTGTGTCTGCTACCACAAGAAATCCACGTCCGGGCGAGGTTGACGGAAGAGAGTATTATTTTAAGACAACCGAAGAATTTGAACAGATGATAGAAGACGATGCGTTTGTAGAATATGCACGCTATGTCAATAATTATTACGGAACCCCAAAGAAGTACGTTTTTGACCAGCTTGAGGCAGGTAATGACGTTATTCTTGAGATAGAGATTCAGGGAGCGCTTCAGATTCAGAAAAAGTTTCCTGAAGCACTTCTTTTGTTTGTGACACCGCCCGATGCGATGACGCTTAAGAATCGCCTTGTGGGACGAGGTACGGAGGATGCGGCAACGATTGATTTGAGACTTGCGAGAGCATCGGAAGAGTCACAGGGAATAGAAGAATATGATTATATTGTCGTAAATGATGATTTGGAAGAATGTGTGCTTACCATGCATTCGATAATCCAAAATGAAAAATATAAAACATTTCGTAATTTATCATTTATTAATGAAATCAGAGACGGGCTTAAGAGCTTCGCGAAAGGAGATTAAATTATGTTACATCCATCTTATTCAGACTTAATGGCAGCAGTTAATGATACTGCAACAGAACTTGAACATCCTGTAGTAAAGAGTAGATATTCAATCGTGCTTGCTACTGCTAAGAGAGCAAGACAGCTTATATCAGGTGCTGAAGCTTATGTTGAGGACACACAAAGAAAGCCGCTTTCTGTAGCGGTAGATGAGTTCTATAATCAGAAGGTAACTATCGTTTCAGATGAAGCGGCCGAGGAATAATATTATATTTTGAGGAATTTGCGCGTGGCTTCGATAAGAGGTTCACGCGCATATTTTATGCTGTTTATATGTTCATAAATGTCAGTAGAGGCAATATCCGTATTTAACATATGCTTTGCAATGTCGGACAGAGAATCCTGTACAGAGGAGGATTTTACTGAGGTTAAAAGTGGTACGGAAGCCTTTGAAATAAGGTTAAGTGTTTCATGATTGGCAGATGTATTGCGCATGCCAAGCAACTTATTATAAAAAATCCATCCGTTGTCACGGTAGCCGGTTAAATCTTCTGTCTTTATGTCAAGAAGAATATGGATGAGACCTCTGCATATTCTGGAATAAGTGTAGGCTTTGTTTTTAAGAAGCATTGCAAAATCGGAAAATCCTTTGAATTCCGGTAAAAGTTTACTGATACGATTGGCAAGCTCTGTATTAATTTCAAAATAATCTTCAAAAGAAGCGCCCTGCATATATTTGTTATAAAGACTAAAATATAAAACAGACGAAAAATCATCCTCGGTTATGGGGAAGGTTCTGTTTATGTTTGAAGCATACAAATCACGGACTGACTCGGGAATGTAAATGCTTAAATCCTGTGAACCATCTCCGGTTGTGAGCATTTTGCGTATAGCTGAAGCGGAAGCGAGCGGATCAAGGCATTCTGTGTCGTGGTAAGCCTGTCCGATACGATTAATTGTATATGGAAGCATATTGCTGCCGCATTTTTTTAAGGCTTTAATATACTCGATTCCGAGGATATTGTTAGGGGATTCAAGAATTTCTGCATATTTAGGGAAGATATGTTTAAATGCTTTTGCGCGGGCTTTAGCATAATTATCACCTTTTTTCAGATACTCTTGAAGATATTTGCTATATTTGACAGGTTCGTTACTAAGGATTTCGGCAATTTCGGAAAGGATTGAAATATTACCGCATTCGCTGCCAAAACATATACAGTCTATAACGCCTATTGCATCAAGTGCACGTACGGCAGCTTCTGCAAAGTATTCTGCACTGCCGGTTGCGTAACATGTCGGAAGTTCAAAAACAAAATCGGCACCGCATGAGAGCGCGGCAAGAGTACGTTGATATTTGTCCATAATTGCAGGAGTACCGCGCTGAACAAAATCACCGCTCATTATAACGATTACACAATCCGCACCGGTAATTTTTTTAGCTTCGTTAATATGGTGCAGATGTCCGTTGTGAAAAGGATTGTATTCTGTTATAAGACCAACTGTTTTCATTAAAATCCCTCCCTAATAAGTTATACATACATGTTATCATGTGAAAATATTATAATCAAGTGAAAAAGAATTTACGAAGTAAATAAAAATCTCAAAACATTGGAAGTAAAAGTCTTGTATTAAAATTAAAATCGGAGTATAATTATATATGAGTTTTTATAACCAAATACGGAAGAACAGAAAGGAGTCCTAAAAATGGGATTTATTGACGTTATTAAAGAACGTGCAAAACAAGACAAAAAAACAATTATTTTACCGGAGTCTATGGACAGAAGAACATTCGAGGCTGCGGAGACTATACTCAAAGAGGATATTGCTAACTTGATTATTATCGGTACCCCCGAAGAAATCGAAGCTAACAGCAAGGGACTTGATATTTCAGGTGCTACAATTATTGATCCTAATACATATGAGAAGACACAGGAATATATTGACTTATTCGTAGAGCTTAGAAAGTCTAAAGGTTTAACACCTGAAGATGCTAAGAAGATTATGCTCAGTGATTATGCTTACTACGGATGTCTTATGATTAAAGCAGGACATGCTGACGGTCTTGTATCAGGTGCTTGCCATTCAACAGCAGATACATTAAGACCTTGTCTTCAGATTATCAAGACAAAGCCCGGAACAAAGCTTGTTTCAGCTTTCTTCGTAATGGTTGTTCCGGATTGTGAATACGGTGCTAACGGTACATTTATCTTTGCTGATTCAGGTCTTAACCAGAACCCTACATCAGAAGAACTTGCAGCAATTGCTAATTCTTCAGCAGAGTCATTTGAGCTTCTTGTACAGGAGAAGGCAAATGTAGCATTTATTTCACACTCAACAAAGGGTAGTGCAAAGCATGCTGATGTTGATAAGGTAGTTGAAGCTGTAAGAATTGCAAAAGAGACATATCCTGAGCTTAATGCAGACGGTGAGTTGCAGGTTGATGCAGCAATCGTTCCGAAGGTTGGCGCTTCAAAGGCACCCGGAAGCCCTGTTGCAGGTAAGGCTAACGTACTTGTTTTCCCTGACCTTGATGCAGGTAACAGCGGTTACAAGTTAACAGAGAGACTTGCAAAGGCAGAAGCTTATGGTCCTGTTACACAGGGTATCGCTAAGCCGGTTAATGATCTTTCAAGAGGATGCTGTGCAGCAGATATCGTTGGTGTTGTAGCTATTACGGCAGTTCAGGCACAGGCACAGTAATTTAAATTGTATCTCACAGATGATGTATTGTGCATTACGGAATGTGAGAAGATATAAATAATATCAACATAAAGGAGATTTTATAATGAACATTTTAGTTATTAACT
>JAZNXQ010000157.1:0-16358 GCA_045593945.1 Lachnospiraceae bacterium
AATAATCAGGTTGAGAATGCGGCATCACTTATTCAGGAAATTGTTGTGCTCATGCAACAGTCGGTTACTAATGCTAAGGGAAGCTCTGAGCAGCTTGAGGATGTTGTTCGTTCAACTAATGAGATGGCAGATTTGTCGGCAGAGGTAGATAAGATTCTTAAGGAATTTAAGAATGAATTCGAGATGGTTAAGACTGAGACCGGAACTATCGAGAAGATTACAAGTCAGACCAATCTTTTGGCACTTAATGCTTCGATTGAGGCGGCAAGAGCGGGAGAAGCAGGTAAAGGTTTTGCGGTTGTTGCTGATGAAATCAGAAATCTTAGTGAAGGAACCAAAGATTCATCCACAAGTATTATGTCGGCACTTATTAATTTGGAAGAGACATCTGACAGGATGACAGAATCAATTTCCAAGACGCTTGATATTATTAATAATACACTTACCAAGATACTTAAGGTTAATGAGAGTGTTACTAATATTACGCAGGATTCCATTAAACTTGGTGATAATGTTCAGGTAGTGGATAAAGCCATGCGGGAAGTAGAGAAGTCCAACCGTAACATGGTTGAGAACATGCGCCAGGTTACAGAGGTTATGGAACTTATGACTGAAAGTATTCAGGATGCTGATGAGAATACCAAGGTTATGAGAAGTAAGTATGAAGAGACTTCGGCAAATGTTGAGCATATTGAAGCAGTTGTAGGTAAGCTTATTGAAGAGCTTGGTGAAGGTGGCTTCATGGGAGTTAAGGATATTGTGCCCGGAATGCATTTAACATTGACAGATAAGGCAGGGGTTCAGCGAGAACTTAAAGGAATCGTTGTAAGCGCAGATGCTGTGACAGAGACTATTACGGCAGAGGCTATAGACGGAACAGGCATTTCAAAGCAGACGGCTTACAGAGTTGCTGTTATTGTTAAAAATGATATTTATTATTGGGAAAATATAAAGGTTGCTCAAGATACCAATGGTTATATTAAGATAGTTGTTGAAGGTAATCCTAAGGTATTAAACAGAAGAAAGCATCCCAGACTCCAAATTAAGAATCCTTGTAACATCCGTATTGTGGAATCAGGTGATTCTTTTGATGGTAAGATGGTTAATATCAGTGCCGGAGGTTTTGCATTGTCTTCGCATAATATAGCAATGCTTGACTCTAAAGGTCAGCATCTTGTGATAAAAATTGACGGATTTGGACTTGAGTCGGCAAAAGAACTTCGCGGTTGTGTTATCAGAGTTACAGATAATGACGGAGAATACATAGTAGGATGTCGTATGCTTGAAGAAAGAGAAGATATTAAGAGCTATGTAGAAGCTAACTATAAAGAGTAAAATAATTAAAGAGAAAGAGCTGTCACAAATTATATTTTGTGACAGCTCTGTTTTTTGTTATTTCTTAGCTTTATTTATTTTTTGAAGCTTGCGTATGGCAGCCTTTTGTACGAACAGGTCTTTCCATATTGTAGGATGGAAAAGTATTAGAATAGGGAATAATTCGAGTCTTCCTATAAGCATGTCGAAAATAAGTACAAGCTTGGTAAAATTCGTAAAATGTCCAAAATTCTGTGTAGGTCCTACAAGTTCAAGACCGGGTCCTATATTGTTAAGGGTAGCGGCAACAGCTGTAAAGTTTGTAACGAGGTCTTTACCTTCTAAAGATACAAGGAAGACGGAAATCACAAATATTACAATAAATGTAGTAAGGTATACATTGATAGCATGTACTGTTTCAGGTTCTACGGTTTTGTCTTCAAACTTAATCTGTTTAACACTCTTGGGATGGATGTAAGAGTGCAATTCTCTGACAAGTGATTTTAGCAGAATTACTATTCTCGAAATCTTGATACCGCCACCTGTACTGCCTGCACAGGCACCGATAAACATAAGGAGAACAAGAACTGCTTTAACAGCAGTTGACCAGGTGTTAAAATCCGTGGTTGCGAAACCACATGTTGTTATGACTGTGGCAACCTGGAATGCCGAATGTGTCAAGGCTTCAAAAGCACCGGAGTACGTATCAAGTATATTAACAAAAATAAATGCCACGGAAGCTGCAATTACAAGAAAATAATAACGGACTTCTTCTATTGAGAAGGCTTTTTTGAATTCTCTGTATAGTAAAAAGTAGTAAGCATTAAAGTTAACGCCAAAGAGTAACATGAATATGGTTACTACCCATTGGATATATGGTGAAAAACTTGCAAAACTGTCATTTCTAAAACCAAATCCGCCGGTTCCGGCTGTTGCAAAACTTGTGTTAAGTGCTTCGATAACGGGCATTTTGCCAATGATAAGAAGTATAAACTGAAATGCTGTAAGGAAAATATAAATACCATATAAAATTCGTGCGGTGTGTTTGATTTTCGGTACAAGCTTGCCTACGGAAGGACCGGGGCTCTCTGCGCGCATAAGGTTGATGTTGGAGCCTCCACTTAACGGTACGATTGCCAGAATAAACACAAGAACACCCATACCGCCTATCCAGTTGGAAAAACTTCGCCAAAGAAGACTGCATTGGGAAAGTGCTTCAACATCGCTTAGTATACTCGAACCGGTTGTCGTGAAACCGGAAACCGTCTCAAACCATGCATCAATAAAAGATGTAATTTCTCCTGTAAAAAGAAAGGGCAGACAACCAAGTATACTTATAAGAATCCAACATAATGCAGTCGTTACACAACCTTCTTTTAAATAAAAAACATTGCTTGAAGGTTTTTTAATCGTCATCAGTATGCCGAGTATAAGGCATATAAGGGATGTGATTAAGAAGGCAAATCCTTCGGGTTCTAAGTATATAAGTGCTATGATACAGGGAAGTAGCAATAGGACTGAAAAAACCTTAAAAACCTGTCCTAAAATATATCTGATGATTGAACTGTTCATTTAATTAAGACACCTCCGTTACTTTAAGATATCTCGGATATCATTAAATCCGGTGTGTGTAGTAACAATCATAACCGTATCTCCCGGAAGAATGCAATCATGTCCGCTGGGAATAATGATACGGCCGTTTCTGTTGATGAAGGAAATGAGCAGGTTCTTTTTCAATGAGAGTTCTTTAAGGGCTATGTTGGTTACTTCGCATTTCTCACTGACGCGAAATTCAATGGCTTCGATGCGGTTATCAAACATATGATAAAGCGTCTCGATGTTACTGTTCATTGAATTCTTTTTAGCACGGACGTAAGCTATGATTGCTTCTGAGGTGATGTATCTCGGATAAACAACACTTCCGAGGTCTAAGTTATTTATAACATTTTTAAAAGAAATCTTGTTAATCTTGGTAATGACTTTGGCATTGGAAACTTGCCTTGCGTACAGAGTAAGAAGAATATTCTCCTCATCAATACCTGTAAGCGGAACAAATGATTCTGTGTATTCCAATCCTTCTTCTTTAAGAAGATCTTCGTCTGTTCCGTCGCCGTTAATGATTGTTGCTTTAGGAAGCAAATCACTTAATTCAATGCAGCGGTTTTTGTCTTTCTCAATAATCTTGACATCTATTCCCATCTGTAAAAGCTGGGATGCAAGATAATAAGAAGTTCTTCCGCCGCCGATAATCATTGTATCTTTTACCCGGTTTGTTTTAAAACCGATTTTTTCCAAAAAAGATTTGGCGACATCTCTTGAAGCAACAAAGGAAATAATATCGTCCTTCTGCAACATAAAATTACCGGAAGGAATATATACTTCGCCTTCTCGTTCTACCGCACAAATGAGTATATTGGTTGCAATGCTCCGTCCGAGAGTTGCAATAGTCATTCCGTCAAGGCTGTTACCTTCGGGAATCTTAATCTTAGTCATCTCTGCCTGCCCGTGAGCAAAGGAATTAACTTCTAGTGCTGTCGGAAGATAGAGAATACGTGCCGCCTCGTTTGAAGTCTCAAGGTCAGGATTGATTATCATTGCGAGACCGAGTTTCTCTCGGAGATAACCGGCTTCTTTACTGTAGTCGGGAGTACGTACTCGTGCTATGGCGGCGCAATGACCAACCTGTTTGGCTACGGTACAACATAAAAGGTTAAGTTCATCTGAATCTGTAACGGCGATGAGTAAATCGGCGCTTTCAATATTGGCTTCCATTTGTACACTGTAGCTTGCACCGTTGCCGACAATTCCCATGATATCGTAAATGTTGGCAATGTCCTGAACTACACCGGCATCTTTATCTATAAGTGTAATATCGTGTTCTTCTTTTATTAGTTGCTCAATTAAGGTGGCTCCGACTTTGCCGCAACCGACGATAATTATTTTGAGTCCTTTTTTAGGGGAGTTTTTTTCTTTTAACATTTAGTATACCTCCAAAATATTGATAAAAAGACCATTACGATTATACCATAAATATTACTAAAATGCACTAGTAAATTATTTCCTGAAGATAACAGTAAAAAAGTTATAAAGCAACTCAAAGTTCAGAAAAAACAAGATATTTTAATTGATTTTTTGTCGAATTAGTAATATATTAAAAGGCGGGGGATGTGTGTTTGACAGGAGGTGCAACATGCAAGGAATTACACAACTTACAGAGCTTAGTTGTGACAGACAGTTTTTTAACGAAGCAGATGAATTTATGAAGGCGATTGAGCCGGATACACATATTTTAGTGGCTGTAGATGTTGAGCATTTCAGAATGTTTAACAGGATTTTCGGAAGGGATGAAGGCAACGGCCTTTTAAAGGCGATTGCAGAGTGTATAGAAGATGTAATAAGGCGAGCTGATAAAAGTATAGCTGCGTATATGCGTGGTGATGATTTTTGTGTTATTATGCCGGATGATACCAGCCTTGTTGTTGAATTGGATAGTAAAGTAAATCGTATCATAAGTAAATATAAGGATGAAATGGATGTCAGGGTTCTTTTCGGAGTTTACCCTATTAAAGATTTGTCATTGTCAGTGGAGATTATGTATGACAAAGCACTCAGCGCGATAGCGGCATCCTCTGTAAATTATAAGGATTGTATTTACAGATATAACCCCGGAGTTGAGGTTAAGGTTGAAGAGGAACTTAAGCTGATTGCAGAGGTAAAGACAGCGTTAAGAAATAGTGAATTCACTTTTTTTATACAACCGCAATGTGATATTGCAACAGGGAAGATTGTGGGCGGAGAATCGCTTGTGAGATGGAATCATCCCAGAAGGGGCTTGGTGTCGCCGGGGGTTTTTATTCCTGTAATTGAAAAAAATGGCTTGGTTGCGGAGCTTGACAGGTTTGTCTGGAGAGAGGTGTGCTCGTGGATAAGAAGTTGGATTGACAGAGGATATAATCCGGTACCTATATCAATAAATGTATCCCGTATAGATATTTTGTCCATGAATGTTCCTGAGTTTCTTAAAGCATTAGTTAAAGAATTCGATATTCCGGCACATCTTCTTAAAGTTGAAATTACGGAAAGTGCATATTCAGAGAGTAACGAGCTTATTAACCGTGCGGTAAAGAGGCTTAGGGAGGCCGGTTTTATTGTTATGCTTGATGATTTCGGAAGCGGTTATTCTTCACTTAATGTGCTCAACAATATCACAATAGATGTGATTAAGTTGGATATGAGATTTTTGGATATTGGTAACGGGGATAAAGACAAGGGAATCGGAATTTTAGGTTCTGTAATTAATATGGCCAGAATGTTGGGCCTTCCGATAATAGCAGAAGGCGTGGAGTCGCCTGAACAAAAGGAGTTTCTTGAAAGACTTGGTTGCAGATATGTGCAGGGATATTATTTTTACAAACCTATGCCGATTGATCAGTTGGAGGAGCTTTTTTCAGATGAGAGAAGGCTGGATTTTAGCGGCCTTTCATGTAATCAGTTTGAAGCAATGCATGTCAGAGAATTTCTTGATGCTAACCTGTTTGATGACCGTATGGTTAACAATATGCTTGGCGCTACAGCTTTTTATGAGGTTAACGGTGGTCAGATTGATATAACGAGAGTTAATGAGCAGTATTATCAATTAACCGGAGTTTCGGTATCTGATGGTAAAAAGAGAAAAATGTGGAATCATGTACGAGATGATGACAGACAGCTTCTCAGAGCGACTTTTGAACAGGCATATGCAGACAAAGAGAACGGTGCCGCAGCAAATATTCATTATTTGCGAATGGATGGAACAGTGTTGTATGTGCATATAAAATTGTTTTTCCTCAGAGAAAAAGAAGGTAGTAAAATTTTCTACGGTTCACTGACGGATATGTCAGCTATGATGGCTATTGAGGAAAGTCGTCAGATAGTAAATAAGATTGATGGGCTTTCAGAGAAACAACAGTTAGATTTGGAAAGATATTATGGTGAACTCCCTTATGGTTATGCGGTGGCAAAAGTAATTTTGGATGAAGCTGACGCGCCTAAGGATTACGAGGTAGTGTATATTAACAGGGAGATGGGCAAGCTGTGTGCCAATAAAGTAGTACACTTACGTAAGTTGATTTCCCGAATGTTTAAAGGTAATACCAATGAGTTTATGACTAAGATTTATCGTGCGGCATATTATGCGGAGCAATCTGAGTGTTTTATGTATAATCCTGTTTCAAACAGTTATCTGCAGATGACGATTTATCAGTACGAGAATGGATATGTAAGCTGTATGTTAAGGGATGTAACACATGCGCATATTTACGAAGGTGCATTGAACAGTATTATGACTTCATACAGAGAGGTTTATTTTGTTCATTTGCAGAACAATCATTGCAGAATGCTTTATCCGGAAGAAAGCTCGATGGTTGAAAGAGGCAATTATGAGGCTATGATTGACAGACATTTTTATCTGGGCAAGATTTCGGGTAAGAATGAACGTAAGGTCAGAAAGTTTTTGTCAATTGCGAATTTGAAGAATGAACTTGCGACTAAAGATACGGTAGAGTACAGATACAGAAGGCTGGCACCGGATGGCTCGGAAGAGTGGTGCCTTACAAGTGTTACTGTGGGAGAAAGAGAAAATGGTGTACCTTTAACTGCAATTCTTAAGGTAAGAAGTATTGAGAATCTTATGCAGGAAGAACAGGAAAAGAGACTTAAGTATCTTGCTCAGACGCTTTCACATATGGAAGAGGGCTTCTTTGTTTACAGAGCATCGGGGAATAATGAAATTTTGTATGCAAGTCCGAAAACCATGCAGATTTTTGGATGTAATACGTTAGAAGAATTCATGGAGTATGTACATGGCTCATTTAGGGGAATGGTACATGCTGATGACTTACAGAGGGTAGAATACGGAATTAATGAGCAAATAGAATCTTCTGCATCTAATACCGATTATATCCAGTATCGTATTATACGCAAAGACGGAGAAGTGAGATGGGTTGATGACTGGGGCCGCCTTGAAGAAAGCGGTTTTAGTGGTGAAAAGGACGTGTTCTACGTTTTTGTTCAGGATATTACCGAAAGTATTACTGAAACTCAGAAACAAAAACTTTTACAATTAAACAAACATTATTAAAATAAGCGGCTGCCACGTTAAAAGTGGCAGCCGTTTTATTTATCCGATTATTCCGCTCAGGAATACGATGAGTATGATTACGGGAACTACATATTTAAGGTAGGGGGTAAGCTTGCGTGAAAGCTTTGGGCCGTCCCCTTTATTGACTTCTTTGAAGAAGTTGTCTATGCCCCAGCCGCCCTTCCATGTACAGAAGAGTACAAGGATGAGTGAACCTATCGGAAGCAGAAGGTTGCTTACGAGGTAATCCTCGAAGGCGAGAAAATGAGGTTGTCCGAAGGGCTTTACGTTTGAAAGAATATTGTAGCCGAAAATGCAAGGTAACGATGTTATAAACAAGACAAAAATGTTAATAACAGATGCTTTTTTTCTGCTTATATTCCAAATGTCCATTGTGATTGAACATATATTTTCAAATACTGCAATAACTGTTGAAAATGCTGCAAAAGTCATGAATAGGAAGAAGAGAGATCCCCAAATTCTTCCGAGCGGCATGGAGTTAAATATATTCGGAAGAGTTATGAACACAAGGCTTTCCCCACTGTCAGGATTAACTCCGAAAGCAAAACATGCGGGGAAAATAATAAGGCCTGCTGTAATTGCAACAAATGTATCAAGCGCGGCAATAGTTGAGGATTCCTTCAAAATAGAGGTTCTATCACTCTGATAGCTTCCGAAAATAAGCATGGATCCAATGCCCAGACTCAATGTGAAAAATGCCTGATTCATTGCGGCAACTATTACCTTAAACCAACCGATTTTATTTATTTGGGCGATATCGGGATAAAGGTAGAATTTGAGACCTTCCGCACCGCCTTCTATCGTTAAGCTGTTGATGGCAAGAATAATCATGATTACAAGAAGTGCCAGCATCATGGGTTTGGTAATTTTCTCTACACCGTTCTGAAGTCCGAGTGAACAAATGAGAAATCCAATGGTTATCACAATGAATGTAAAAATTATCATAGTTACCGGGCTTCCGGTAAGATTGGAAAAGTGCTGTGCTATGTCGGAGGAATTAAGATTAGATAATTTACCGGTTGCGGTAGCAAAGCAATAGTAGAGCATCCATCCGGCGACCGTTGTGTAATACATCATAAGGAGATAGTTACCTATCATGCTGGCATAGCCCATAAAGTGCCATTTACTGCCGGGCTTTTCAAGAGTCGTATAAGCTTTTACAATAGATTTGCGGCTTGCTCTTCCTACTGAGAATTCCATGGACATAACGGGAATACCCAGAACTATAAGGAAGAAAATATATATTAATACAAATATTCCGCCTCCGTTGTTTCCTACTACGTACGGGAATCTCCATACATTGCCGATGCCGATAGCACATCCTGCTGAAATTAGTATAAAGCCAAGGCGGCTTTTAAAAGTTTCACGTTCCATAATTTCACCTTTCATTTAATCTTGTTGTCTGTTGTCTTGTATATTTGGCAGCATATTCGGGACCTTTGATTGCTATTTTGTCCTTGTACATCATATCGTCTGCAAGAAGGCAGAGTTTGTCGATTCCGACTGAGCCGTGATAGAAAGCATATCCGATGGCACAGGTATAGTCAGTTTTGGACATGGCCGTGCGGATATTAGCGATAAGTTCCATTAACTCAGTTGCGCCGAGTTGATTGCACAGAATCATAAATTCATCACCGCCGGTTCGATAAAGGTATGATTTCTTGGGAAGAACTGAGGAAACAACCTCGGCCATTGTGGCAAGTGCCAAATCGCCGGCATCGTGTCCGTGTTTATCATTCCATATCTTTAAATCATTTAAATCGAGCGCAACAATGGCAGTAAGTGTGTCGCTGAATTTCTCAGCATCAAGATAAAATCTTCTTCGAACCAATGCACCGGTAAGCATATCATGATTATCCGTACTTGTAAGGAAGAACAAATAATAAAACGTAACAGCTACGGCGTGACAGGAAGTTATAATGTAGCGGTAGCTGAAAAGCACTTCTAAAACAAGACCCAGAATGAACATAACTGCAATGGCAATTGTGAGAAGATATTCCTTGCTACTGCTGTGTTTATACTTTCTCAGTGTAAGAATAAGCAGTAATAACATGAAAAGCGCACTTATGATTATCGGAACAAAGGCCAATGGGCCACGTACAAGTTCATTGGCTTCATTAAAGGAAAAACCAAAGTCAAAAAATATTGACAGGAATGAAGCTATTACACTGATAACTATCATAGTATTGAAAATGTAAAGGTTTCTCTTGTCGTTCTTTCGACATAAAATCATAAGCATAACGTACATGATTGACGGTCGAACTGAGTGCATAGCTGCAGCAAGAATTTTGCGAAAAACCTTAAGCTCAATGTCAGGCATGCATAAATGCTCAATAATCTCCAATGCCAAAAGGGCAAGGATGCATGATGTCGCGGAAAGAAAATGTTTGTTTATTTTGATGTCGAAATTACCGCTGCTAATGATGAAAAGAACCAACAGTAAAGTGGTTACCATTGCAGCGAAATTTTGTTGAATTATCTCCTGAAACATAGTAGTCTCCGTTCTGTAACATTAATATACATCATACTTAATATATACCAATTTATATTATACTAAATAGTGGAATGTTTTACAAGGAAAAAGAAAAGACTTCTTATACGTTATAAGAAGTCTTTTTAGAATATTTTTGTATTAGCGGTCAATTGTATCTGCGATAACAGTCTTGGGAGGTGTTAGAAGCTGCTCGGGATGTGCAAAACAGTTCTTTACAATCTTAAAGCCGGCACCATATTCAAAACCGCCTACAGTACGTTCGTCAACTACAAAACAAAGCTTAACGTATGTTTTGCGGACTGTTTCACCGTTCTTGTCTGTCACATATTCGTGTTCTTTTTTGCCGAGTGCACCAAACACGGACGTGGTTCCGAACTCATAGCAATGATGATATACGGCATTCATTCCGAATGAGCCCATATTAGTAATAAAACAACTTGTATGGAACGGGCTTAATGCAACTATTGACTTGGGAATAAGCCCATGTTTGTCCAGGAACTTAAGAAACGCTATTGCAAATCGAAGCAACCAGTCGGGAAGAATGCTGAGTGTGAATTCAAGAACATCAAATTTGCTTTTGTTCTCGTCTTCAGCAACTTTCTTTGTACGGTCGATGACATCCATCTCTTTTTTTATGTTGTTATAAACATCACAGATGGTATCTTCAGGCTGAAAACGCGGGAGAATAATGGTACGATCTCCGTCAGTGTTCATGCCTTTTTTTACGACCATGGAAAATTTTATCTCGTTACGTGCATAAATGTTGTTGTTGATTACAAAACGGTTCATCTGCGGAACCTGTGACATTGCACGCACAAGGCTTGCAAAAAGTAAGTGATACAAAGACATACCGGGATAACCTTCACGTCCGAGCTTGCGGACAAGTTCCTGAGCCTGTGTGATCTCAAGCTTTTCCTCAAAAAGGACCCAACTGTCGGTCTTAGTCTTCATGATGTAGGGAATAAGTCTTCCCATGGGGTCAAGGTTGCGTATACGAAAACCGTCATTACGGTCGCCGAGGCGTCTTTTTCTACCTTCAAATAGGGGCATAATTTGTCCTCACTTTATAAAATATTTATTATGTGTTTATAAATATTTTATAAAGTTTGTCGGATTTTGTCAACTAAATAAGGGATGTGCTGAAATAACGTTCCACACGGTCTGCAAGAATAGTTGCAATAACCTTGTCTTCGCCATATTTGCGGGCCATCTGCTTGGCTGCCCATACATTCGCACCTGAAGATGTTCCGCAGAGAAGACCCTGTGTAAGAGCAAGTTCTCGTGCCGTGTTGATGGCATCTTCATCTGTAACTTCTACCAAATCATCAATAATTTTAACATCAAGAATATCAGGGATGAAACCGTCACCGATACCTTGAATCTGGTGGAGTCCGGGCTCGTGTCCGAGAATTGCGGAGACATTCTTGGGTTCTACCGCAACAATCTTGACATTAGGATTCTGCTCACGAAGATATTTGGCGATGCCCGCAAGCGTTCCGCCGCTTCCGATGCCGGAAACAAATACATCTACCTTGCCGCCAAGCTGTTCATATAATTCAACGGCAGTAGTACGATAGTGAATATCGGGGTTAGCCTGATTCTGGAACTGCTGTGGTACAAAATATTTGTCAGGGTCTGCTTTTGCAAGTTCCTCGGCACGCGCAACGGAGCCACCGATACTTAACTTGGCGGGCGTAAGTTCGAGACGTGCACCGAGTGCTTTGATGATTTTTTTACGTTCTTCACTCATGTTTTCGGGCATTACGATAATTACTTCATAACCCTTTTGTACACCACAAAGTGCAAGGCCGATGCCGGTATTGCCTGATGTAGGTTCAATGATTGTCATTCCGGGACGAAGCTTGCCGGATTTTTCAGCATCTTCAAGCATATTCTTGGCAATGCGGTCCTTGATGCTTCCGCCGGGATTTAAGAACTCAGCCTTTGCAAAAATTGAAAAGCCGGTTGTTTTCTTAAGATTGATAAGTGGCGTATTGCCGATAAGATCTAAAACATTTTCTGTAACGATTGAGTTCATTGTGTTCCTCCAAATTTATATGTTTTAATTTGTTTCAGGGACAGCTTCGGAAGGCTGTTCACCATAATATTCCTTCATGGGTAAAAGGGCGGCTTCCCAACAGGTGGTTTCGCCCCAGGTATCAACTGAAAACACTTCACGGAGCGCCTTACATATATAAGAGAGCTTACGGTATAAGCCTTCACTCTCGAAATAGTAATGGTTGCCTGCCATGGCGTTTTCCATAATACGTGCTCTGTCTTCGTTGGGATAACTTTTAGAGTAAATATCGATAAAATATCCCTCATCAGTATAATAGAGATAAGTTGTATCATTATTGTTTTCGTTAGAATTATAACCGTAATCATATTCAAAATCCTTAGGATTAAGAGTATTCCAATCATTATCAAACCAAATAGAGTTATATGAAACAATCCAGTCTATAGCATGGAAGATTTCATGATAAATTGTTGTTTCAAGCAAGTATTGGTTGTTAATATCGAGAATGATATACTGATTTCCCAAATTATAGTTATGAAGACCGACTGCGTTGCTGATGGAGTCATAACCATCAACGGGAGAAATTGTACCGGACAGATTAATCTCAAGCGGTACGTCATCCTCGTTCTGTAACTGATAGAAAAAGTCCTTGGGATAATTGCTTAATGCTTCATCAAGAATAGTGAGAGCATTACGTATCAATGTGGGCTGAAAAACCTGCTCGGCGAAATAGTCTCCGGTGTCGGTACGGGTTTCATCGGCAATCCGGATATTTACTCCGTATTTGATGCCAAGCTCATTGGCAATAGCTTTCATTGCATTGATTCCGTCCGTATTGATTTCATCGGAAGAATAATACTTATCAGTATAAATGGTTTCGTCTGATGAACGGGAGCTGTCATTATTTAAATCCCACAGAAAAAATGTGTGTTCCATACCGCGGAATATACCCATTATCGCGTTATATTTTGGACTGTACATTATATTGGAAATATAGCCGCCGGAATATTCCGTACTATCGGTATTGAATAAAACATTAGTTTCATAAGCACATTTGCCTGTCGTGAGGTCATACACACGGATACGCGATTGGTTAAATAACGCATCCTCCGGGTCATCAACTGTAATAAATGTCAGAAGTCTGTTGTCGGGAATAAACCAGTATGCATAGTATTCATCAGAATTCTTCGGGAAAATCTCCTTTGCAGAATCCTTGTTGGGTTCGGGCAGATAAATTAACTGTGTGACCTGGTCATAGATATTACAACCGTATCCGCTGCCGCAGGCTTCAAAGTGTACATGCAATGGTAGGTTTTGTATAAATTCAAATGTGGCGGTATCATAATAATCGTCGGATGACTCATATGTGATACAGTCATAAACTGACAGAATAAGAATTTCTCGGTTTCCAAAACGGATAATATCTGATACTGTTTTTGAATATCTGTTGGTATCGAAACTTAAGACTGCTTCCGAAATACCCGTATCAAGTGACATACGATAACATACAGAACCGATTTCATCGGAATAATATGCATATTTGCGGTCCGATGAAATGCTTGGAAAGTCGGAAAAAATCACGGATTCAGGCGGATAAAAGCTGTTAAGTAACGTGAAATTCTTATCATATATATCAATACTATTGTAAGTTACACTCGAAATAAGTAGTGTGTCATTGGGACCGATTGAAATGCTTGTGGAGTATTCCTGCGCAAGAATTGACATTTCCGCAAAAATCTCCATGCTTATGGGATCCATGTAAATAACATGCAGTTCACCTAAAGCGTAGTCGTAAATTGCAATTATAACACCGTTAAGCCACTCAAAATATGATTGAACAAAAGAGTCCTCATTAAGGTTGATACCGGAATTGATTTTAAAAATGTTACCTGCCTCATTTAGGGGAGAACTTTCAAGTAAAAGCTCATAAGGGGTAGGAGGAAGCGTGGTGCCGGTTGTTGTTTCTTCGAAATTATCCGGCAAAGTAGTTCCTTCGGTTGTGGAGTCTTCTGTGGTAGTAGGAATTGTAACAGACGTGTCCTGTGTGGGTTCCGTAGAATTAGAATATGTGCGGGCACTGCATCCGGTTACAAGCAGTGCACATGCTAATAATATGTATATAAAACTCTTGATTTTTTTCATAATAATGTGCCCCTCTTTCTCTTCTTATATATTATTCTATTAAGGGTATTTCGGCAACACTTTTTTTGTGTGAAGATGTAAAGTTTGCGGAGAAATGTTGAAAAAACAGAAAATATTCCATGTTTAATGCCTTATGTTCCATTGTTTTGGAATGGAAGTAATGGTAAAGTATAATAAGGATACAAAATGAAGAAGTCAAAAGACCCGTGAGGAGGGAATTAAGTGGCAGAACAGATAAATATTCCGGTGAATATGAAAGAGCTTCTTAGATGGCACGGAATTGAATATGAGGATATTATATATACGGCGATTTCTGACATGACGCTTAATCATAAATTTGCGGATGGCGGTGTTTTTCTTACGAAAACATGTGTGGCTGTGGTGCGTGGAAAGCAGGAGAATGGTGATATTCATGGTTTTGGAGGCTATGCACCGAAGTTTATTGAAAAGAGACATGCCGAATCGGAAGTTATCGTATATAAGGTAGAAGATATTAAAGAATTTAATGTAGTCCGTCAGGTTAACGGCGGAATGCTTTTTGCAACAATGGAAAAAGGCGGGGATATCGTTCTTTTAGAGTTTTCCAATTCGAGAATGGAAGGCTTTGACAGGCTTTGCCGTATTTTCAGGAAGATGAAAGAGGGCAAAGAACTTACTGAGGATGATTTTAAGAGCAGGGTAAAGTTCGAATGCTGTCCGAAGTGCGGAACGCTTTACCCCAATCAGGAGAGAAAGGTTTGTCCGAAATGTACAGATAAACGTTCGTTGTTTTTCAGAGTGCTCAGTTACTTTAAGCCGTACAAACTACAGATAGGGATAATGATGGTTTGCTTCCTTTTTACGGCGCTTCTTAATCTTGCGTGGCCGTATTTAAACGGAAGAATTCTCTATGACAGGGTGCTTGCAAAAGACACAGAGTTTCTTGAATTTGTCGGGCTTCCCGCAGGAAAGTTTACGGTGCTTCTCGGATTTGTCGTGCTTACGATGGTATTTTGTAAGATAGTTAACCAGATACTCAGTATAATTCATGGTGTTATGGTTGCAAAGATTGTTCCGGGTGTTGTAAGGGATATCAAGGCAGATGTATTTAAGTCGATGGGCAAATTGTCCATAAGCTTTTACAATAACAGGGAGACGGGCGGCCTTATGACGAGAGTTTTAAGTGATGCCAATGAAGTGACTACATTTTTTATTGACTGTCTTCCGTTTTTCTTCGTGCACGGCTTTACGATTATATCGACATGTATAGTAATGTTTAGTTTAAATGTCGGACTTGCGGCGGTTTCACTTGTGCTTTTACCGTTTCTTGTCGTAATCAGTGTGAAGATGCTTCCGAGACTCTGGAGCATTTACGGCAGACGACATCGTGCGAACAGAAGCATGAACGGTCAGATTAATGATAATATCACGGGTGCCAGAGTCGTAAAGGCTTTTGGGCAGGAGCAGAAGGAAGTTAAGCGTTTTGGCAATTACAACGGAAGAGTAAGAGATACAGAACTTTCCGTAGTTGCTTTTGATAACAGGTTTTATGCACTTTATACGGCGGTGCAGCAGCTTGCGACCTTTGTGGTTTGGGGTGTCGGCGGTGTAATGATAATCGGAAGATTCGGTATGGAGTTCGGTCTTCTGGTAACATTTATCGGTTATGTGTCGGAGCTTAGAGGACCGCTTGAATTTATGTCAAGATGTTTCAGAATGTACACGGCAAGCATGAACAGCGCACAGCGCATTTTTGAGATTGTTGATGCGGTGCCGGAGATTTTGGAGAGTGACGAACCTATTCGTCCCGACTATATAAGAGGTGAAATTGAGCTTAAGAATGTTACATTTGGTTATGAGGCCAATAAGCCTGTGCTTGAAAATATAAGCTTTCATGTAAATGCCGGTGAGGTGCTTGGTATCGTCGGAAGGTCGGGTGCCGGCAAATCAACACTTGTTAACCTGATTTCGAGACTTTATGATGCGGACGAAGGTAGTATTTACATTGATGGAATTAATGTAAAAGAGCTTGGCTTTAAAGAACTCAGAAGAAGTATTGCGATGGTTTCGCAGGAGACATACATTTTCATGGGTACGGTTGCGGAAAATATCGCATATGCAAGACCTGATGCAACGAGAAAAGAAATCATCGAGGCAGCAATTCAGGCAAGTGCGCATGATTTTATCTGCAAGATGCCGGAAGGCTACGATACGATGCTTGGTTCTTCGGGCCGTTCACTTTCGGGCGGTGAGAAACAGCGTATTTCCATAGC
>JAZNXQ010000158.1:0-25341 GCA_045593945.1 Lachnospiraceae bacterium
GGAACCGACTCATGTTTTCAAAAGCGATTACCGAACAAACACCTATTTTTGATTATAAATACTATCCTCCTGCCACTGACAGAAAAGCCTGGTCAAGCCTTCCCGAGGATTATGTCAACCGTGCCATTACGTCTGCAGAAGGAAATCTCGGTTTTACATTTTCTGCGATACCCGCGACAGTTTTTATGAAATTCCTGCGCACAGGCAATCGCGTTGATTTTGAGGATATTAATTTTGGCAAACGCTATGCGCTCAATTCGCTAATTATCGCAGAATGTATCGAGTATAAAGGGCGTTTTCTTGATGATATAATCAACGGTATTTTCTCAATCTGCGAAGAAAGTGCATGGCAGCTTCCGCCGCACAACAGCTATCCCAGTATGCGCGGTAACCAGCTTTTACCCGATGTTACCACGCCCGTGCTTGACCTTTTTGCATGCGAGACAGGTGCGCTTCTTGCAACAGCGTATTATCTTCTTGGCGAAGCATTTGATGAAGTTCATCCCTTTATTAACAAGCGAATTCTTCATGAAATCAGCACAAGAATTATTACACCCTACTTAAATGAGCATTTCTGGTGGATGGGTAACGGCAAGGATAAAATGTGCAACTGGACTATCTGGTGTACGCAAAATGTGCTTATCACAGCTTTTCTTTCTGCACAGTCCGACGACATCCGCAGAGCAGTACTTAAGAAAGCCTGCGCATCAATCGATGATTTCCTGAAGGATTATGGTGAGGACGGTTGTTGTGACGAAGGCGCACAGTATTATCGCCACGCAGGTCTTTGTCTTTTTAACGCCGCTGAGATTCTAAATGCAGTTACGGATGGTGCCGTAGCGCATATTTACGAAGATACCAAGATTCGCAACATGGCTCTTTACATACGTAATGTTCATGTTGATGATATATATTATGTCAACTTCGCAGACTGTTCTCCCGTTGCCGGACGCGCAGGCGTAAGAGAATTTCTTTTCAGCAAGCGAATAAACAGTCCTTCCATGATGAATTTTGCAGCGACTGATTTTAAGGCAGACGGCGAATTGCTTCTCTCCAAGGAAATCAACCTATTCTATCATGTGCAGAATGCTTTTACCGTGGCTGAAATGCTTGAATATAAGCCCATGCCTTCTGCAGAAATAAGTGATATTTTCTACGAAAGCGTCGGCGTACTTATTTCACACGATGACAACATTTTCCTCGCCGTTAAAGCAGGGAATAACGCGGACAATCACAACCACAACGATACAGGCAGTTTCACAATCTATAAGAACGGTAAGCCATTCCTTATCGATGTCGGCGTCGGCACATATACCGCAAAGACTTTTTCGCCGCAAAGATATGAACTGTGGCCCATGCAGTCAGCATATCACAACCTTCCGACAATAAACGGTGTTATGCAGAAGGACGGCAAGGAATTTTGTGCGACAGATGTGAACTATGAATTTTCGGATAATCTCGTACACATTTCGATGGATATCGCAAGTGCATATCCGAAGGAAGCAGGAATCAGTTCCTACAAACGAAATGTTGATTTTAAGAAGGGGGATACAATTACTGTAACCGATGATTTTGAGTTCGAAGCAGGTTCAGGCGAAGTTGTTCTTTCACTTATGACTTATGAAAAGCCTGCGATATCCGGTAATAATATAAGTGTCGGTAACTTAGGAACTATTACCGTAAATACTGCAGCAGATGCTCCTCATACACCGTTGTCAATTATCGCCGAAGAAATTACCATTGATGATGCAAGACTTGGCATTGCCTGGAAACATAATATTTACCGCACTTTGATTACAGTCAAGGACGGCCCTGTCAAACTAACTATATCATAAAATACTAAAGGGAATGTAAGCACCTCTTACATTCCCTTTTATGTAAAAACAGACCCTGCACCCAAGGTGCACGATCTGTTTTAGCGCGCTTCTGTTTACATACTTTTGCAAATATATCTGAAGCAACCGGCTTGAAGGGTTATTGAACGGGATGCGTCGTAAAAAAGCCGGATTTGCGGATTTTTAATTTAACTTCACTCAATTGTTGTATTCTGTGCCACCGGCACAATAACACAAAATGAGTATGTATCAACCGCCGCATTCTCGATTTCCCATTTATCAAGCTGGTATAGTATATGCATTTTTCCCATAAATGTTCTTATCTGATTCTTTCAGGGAAGCCTACTTTTTTCTGCACCTTTCTCAAGGTCTTGTTAGCGTAGTAGCCTGCCTTCTCAGCATTCTCTTTGATAATTCCGTCGATATATGTCTTATCCTTAGAAAGACGTGCAAACTCATCCTGAACAGGTTTCAAATGATTAGCAACTGACTCGCCTACAGCAAGTTTGAAATCACCATAACCCTTACCGTCAAATTCTCTCTCAACCTCTGCCGGTGTCTTACCTGTTACACAGCTGTATACATTGATAAGATTCTTGATTCCGGGCTGCTCATCTCTGTAAAGAATCTGTGCCTCTGAATCTGTCACTGCTCTCTTAAACTTACGGATAATTGTATCTGTATCATCCATAAGAAGAATACTTGCATTAGGATTCTCATCTGACTTGGACATCTTCTTAGTCGGATCCTGGAGGCTCATAATCTTAGCACCTGTCTTACCAAGATATGCTTCCGGAATAGTAAATACATCACCATAAATTCCGTTAAATCGCTCTGCAACATCTCTTGTGAGCTCAAGATGCTGCATCTGGTCAATACCAACCGGAACAACATCTGATTGGAAAAGCAAAATATCTGCTGCCATAAGCACAGGATATGTGTACAAACCTGCATTAATATTATCTGCATGTTTCGCTGCTTTATCCTTGAACTGAGTCATACGGTTTAATTCACCAACATAGGTAAAACAATTCAAAATCCATCCAAGTTCTGCATGTGCCGGAACATGTGACTGGTAATAAATACAATTTTTAACAGGATCAAGACCTGCTGCAATATATAAAGTAAGAAGATTTCTTGCTCTTTTACGAAGTTCAGCAGGATCCTGTCTTACTGTAATAGAATGTAAATCTACTACACAGTAAAAACACTCATATTCGTCGCTAAGAGTTAACCAATTCTTAAGTGCTCCCAAGTAATTACCGAGTGTCAAAGTTCCTGTTGCCTGCATTCCGCTGAAAAGCATCTTTTTTCCATCTAACATAGCTGTAACCTCACATAAAATATTATTTAAACATCAGTATTTGTCATTGTTTTAGTCTATCACTACGCCTTATAAATGTCAAGAATTCATCTGCCTGCCTTCATCCTGCTTCGCACAAACGCAACAGTCTGTCCCAAAAACAGCATCATAAGAATCGTAACTATTCCAACCCTTCCGCTAAACACAAAACCGATTACAACAGTCGCTGCATCCCAGATAAATCGAATCACTTTAAAGGGTATCTTTTTGATTTTCTCAGAAATCATCATAGGAAGTGCATCATACGGTGCGGTTCCAAGCTCCGTGGACATGTATATTGCCGCTGCAAAAACAAATACCGCAACTGCAACAAACATCACACCGATTTTAACCGGCATAAATTCAAGAAATGCCTCAAACCCCGTTTTTTCCCATATCCACATACAAAAATCAACCGTATATCCTACAAGCACCATATTAAACAGCGTACCTATACCAATATGCTTTCTGCCCCACAGAATAACGGGTATGAACATCAGCACGTTAAACAAAAGCTGCCAGTTGCCAAGCGACCAACCGATTCTATTTGCAATGCTTACATTCATATATGTACACGGGTCCATTCCCTGATTTATTATATTTAAAACCGATAAGGTTATTCCCATGAATATAACACTTATAAATGTTAATAAAATTCTTTTAAGTAAATCTTTTCTGTCACAGTCTTTTTTTAAAAAATTCATCTCTGCACACTCCGACATATTTTGTTGCGAATCTGCTCTTATCCTACCGTCACTTTAAAAACAATCGGCGTCTTAACATTAATCTCACCTGCAACATTTATTATAAGAGCCTCTTCTGTCGACTCCCACATAAGCTCTCCGCTATATCCAAGTAATTCAACAGTTTTAATAATTCCCGAGAACTGCGAAACCGTAGAACCTTTCTTATGTGCAAGTGATTTAATCACATATCTGCCTTCTTCATTACACTTAAGTACCGTTGCATACACATAGCCGTTCTTTGTAGTAAAACGTATATCTTCCGACGTAAAGTTCTTCTTTATACCGTCAGTGAACTGACCTTCCTCAATCTTTGCAGCACCTTCACCGTACTTTCTCCAAACATCCGCGTCATATATTGCTTCGCCGTTTATCTTAAGCCACTCACCGATTTCAAAAAGAATCTTCTTATCGCCCTCCGGAATTGTTCCGTCAGCCTTTGGCCCGACATTAAGGAGCAGACGACCATTTTTGCTTACAATATCCACAAGATCACAAATAATGTCCTCTGAATTCTTATAACGGTTATTCTCCGTATAGCCCCATGAATTAAGTGCTGCGGCCGTATCTGTCTGCCAGATAAAAGGCTTAATCTCCGCGAACTGCCCTCTTTCCACATCCGGCACTGCCGAACCAAACACAAAAGCATCATGTTTATAGTTAATTACTGCTCCCGTGCCCCATTCTTCCGCCCTGTTATAATAGTATGCTGCAAGCTTTCTAAGATACGGTTTAACTGCACTATGCTGAATCCACCAATCAAAATACAATATTTTCGGACGATACTTATCTATAATCTCACAAGTTCTTAC
The DNA here is from genome assembly GCA_045593945.1 of Lachnospiraceae bacterium. Lineage (GTDB taxonomy): Bacteria > Bacillota > Clostridia > Lachnospirales > Lachnospiraceae > SIG300. The sequence continues at coordinate 4,733 of JAZNXQ010000158.1, forward strand.
AAGCCAGTCACTAAGATATTCATCAGTAGGTACAGGCTCAGAAAAAACATCCATATGATCTGCCTCGGGCATAGCCGGCCAATAAAAATCGCCGCGCTCCATTGGTTCTTTTATATCACTCTCAAATTCTTTACCATGTCCCATGAAGAACCAATGCTCTACTCTGTGTGTAGATGCTCCCGTAATCATGTTATTTTCCGCAAAAGCTTTTTCAAGTTCTCCAAAAACATCTCTCTTCGGGCCTTTTTCATACGCATTCCACTCTGAAATCTCGCTCTTATACATTTGGAAACCATCATGATGCTCTGCTACAGGTATAACATAATCGGCACCCGCTTCTTTAAAAAGTCTGCCCCACTCTCCCGCATCAAATTTCTCTGCTTTAAACATAGGAATAAAATCCTTATATCCGAACTTATCATGAGAACCATATGTTTCTATATGGTGCTTATACTCTTTAGAGTCCTTAATGTACATATTACGTGAATACCACTCACTTCCGAATGCCGGAACACTGTATATCCCCCAATGAACGAAAATTCCAAACTTTGCTTTACGGTACCATTCAGGCACACGGTAATTTGCTAAAGACTCCCATGTATCTTTATACGGTCCCTTTTCAATAACCCTTTCGATTTCTTCAAGATATGGTTTTAAATCGTACATAAAATCCTCCCTTAACATTCAGCAAAACAACAAAATAATTAAATTAAGCATATCACACTTTCCGTAATTATAAAATAGTGAATCCATTTATTTCAAGCAAAAAAGGCAGAAGCAAAAAATCTGCCGCTGCCGCATTACCTGATATCTTCATAACTTATAAAAATCTCCGACATCCTGTAATTATATAGGTATTATATCCGAGTTCGCGAAGACGCCTTTCAAGCCTTATCGCATTTTCAAGAAGCTGGTAAGCACCCGCCTGTACTTTAAATACATTATCCTCCCTTAAAATAAATGCAGGAAATCCGTCCATTGTAAGATTAGCAAGTGTCCTTCTCGCATTTTCCTGATTTCTATAAGCTCCTACCTGCACTCTGAAAAGCGGACGACATGCAGGCTCCTGCGGAAATGGTGTGGGATTTGGCGGTCTTCTGAGCACAAAATCCTCCAAATTCTCTGGTGGAAATTTTGCTCTGTCTGTCTGTGAACTGCTCATTCCAACATCATCCTCGGCTGTCACATTATCACTCACTGTTTCCGTAGCAGATGTATCACCGGCCACATCTATCGTCTGTATAATTCCACTTGCGATAGCCTGAGCTATCTGCTCAAACTCTGCGTCAAATTTAGCATTATCCTGCTCATTATCTATAAAACCTGCCTCAATAAGTATTGCCGGCATCTTCGTCCTTCTAAGCACAACAAGATTCGGTCTTTCTATAACCCCGCGATTATTAAATCCAAGCTCAGCAAGCTCACTGTTAACATTTCGTGCAAGTTCTCCCGCAATTCCCGAATCCTGATATACAAGTGTCTCTATTCCTGTTGCAGTATTAGGAATCGGGACAGCATTCCTGTGGAAAGATATGAAATAATCTGCATTTGCATTATTTCCCATGGTTGCTTTTTCAAAAGGTGTATTATACACATCCGTCGTTCTTGTATACACAACTTCCGCGCCGTTATTCTCAAGGATTTCTCCAACCGCAAGCGCAAGCCGTAAGTTATCATCTTTTTCTCTGCGACCTTCATATGTGGCACCGTTATCGCTTCCACCGTGACCGGCATCAATAACAAATTTCGCCATACTAACCTCTAAACCTTTTTGTATCAGTATATTCACTGCCGCAAAATCGGTTACATACAAAATCCAATCCCATACGCTTTCCATTTCCCTGCGCGAAACAACTGCTTTACAGTTAAGCGGGCTATGGGGGATATTATTTTTTCTTGCAACATTTTACGGTTTTAAGAAGAACTAACGCTTTTTGCTTTCCACCCTACGATTTTGTGCCGCTCCGTTAAACTCGTTGGAATTGAAGAAGTTCTAGCGACTTAGGATATATGTAGATTTTATATGCAAGGGGTAAAGGTACTTGAAAAACCTCGCTCCTTAGGCCCCGTGCGAAATCCCGATTAATTGGCTTGGTTAAGTCTTGCAGATTTCGCAGCGGAGCCTTAGTAGCGCTAGGTTTTTCTCGTAGCGAGAGCGTGCCTTATACCCCTTGCATATAAAATCTACATATATCCTAAGTCACAGGACTTCTAATCAATTCCACTCAGACAACTCTACGCGGCACAATTTGGTGGAAAGCTTAAAAGCGAAGTTCTTCTAAAAACCTTTTGTTGTCTGCGAAAAAATAATATCCCCCATAGCCCGCTTAACTGTAAAGCAGTTGTTTCGCGCCGGGAGACTGAAAAAGGCTGTGCAAATTAATTTTGCAACAGCCTGATTTACAGCGATATTAGTCTGTTATCTTGTAGCTCCTCCGGTTGTACCGTTTGTTCCGTTACCCATATCTTTGATGCCTTCTCCGATATCTTCAACACCTTCACCAATACCATTTCCGATATCATCGATTACACCGCCGTTGGCATCCGACCCCTGCTCTCCTGTTACACTGTTATTGTTGTCAGTGCTGCTTGTAGGATTTGTTGTGGGCGCAGGTGTGGTTGTCTCCCCGGTAGAAGATTCTGTTGTACTTGTATCGGATGTTTCGCCGTTATCGGTAGTTCCGCATCCGCAACCCACCATAACACTAAATACAAACAAAGCAATAACTGCGGCCATCAGCATTTTTACTTTCTTCATAATAACCAGTCTCCTTTACATAATAAATGGCAAAGAGCTTTGCCCTTTGCCATTAATATGTGCATATTCACTTTTTTTATTCTTACTGTGCGTAAGGTATATTATTCACAAAAGAGGTAATTGCTTCCACAAGAGCCTTATAATCTCTTGTATTGGCAAGATAACTTACTTCTCCGTTAATTGCAACCTTATAGTAATTAACGCTGTATTCATAGAAGGATACTTCATACACCGGAATAATCTCCGTATTACGGTTAAAAGTAATACTTAAAAGTTCTTTGCCGGAAGGCTGCTCTTTCTTAAGAAGTGCCTTTTCTGCATAAATTCCTATAAGTGATGTAAAGAATTCGCTTCCCTTTTCTTTGTTAATTTTTTTACCGTCATGATAATGATAATAAGCCGGTGCATCCGTAGTGCCTTCATTCTTAACAACCGAATGATAAGATACGTCTCCCATCTTTATATCAATTGAATCCACGGTTCCGATATTAACAACACTGATGTATTTCTGAAGCAAATCCTCATTGGTATTGGCAAGCAACGGTTTTATATACTCTGCCTCAATAAGATAAATTCCTTCTCGATCTGCAGGCTGAGCATAATAATACATTCCGTCTTCTGTAGGATTACCGAGCCAGATTCTTACTGAATTAGTATAGGTATCCTCTGTTACTTCCTCCATTACTTCTGCTTCCTCAAAGTAGAAGTAAAGGCTTCCTCTTTTGTTCTCTGAAAGGCCAACCTCCGCAAGCTCTGCTTCCGTAGCAGAAAATGTCTTACATGAGAACAATGAAAGTCCAAGAAATGCATTCTGAATATCTTCTAGTAAAGATGTATCAACTGCAACCTCATGTTCAAACAAGTTATCAATATACCACGCTCTCATACCGGAAACATCATACTGACTACCATAGTTAAGTCTGATCATATGCCAAGAGATGTCCTCGCCGTATGTAACAGCCATCTCTCTCAAATACTTCGTATATTCAGTATTATCAATATCCTTGTAATAATAAAGTTCATTAACAGCAAAATTAAAATATCCCGGGAAAGTCGATGCAGCCGTATAAATTCCGTCAATACCTTCTGCATGTATATAATACTCCGTAGTAACAAGATTCTGCATTCCGATGTAAAAAGTCTTCTCAACATCATTAACAGTCTTAAGCGAAACTGTATACTGCGGATTATCCAGACCGTACTTTGCAAGATTATCCTTTGTCTCCTCGACCTTTTCAATAGCCGTAAGCTTTCCTGCATTAATTGCCATACGGATTAAAATAGTCTGTGCAAGTCCGGCTTCTTCCTCTCCTCGTGCAACCCATTGTTTACTGTCATTCAAATAATACGTTGTATCACCATAGCTATTGATAATTCTGATTTCACGGATTTCACTGCTTGGTATATCATACAGCGTAATACTATTATTTACAGTAGTTGTCGGTTCTATATAATTAGCTTTCTCTGAAAAATATGTTACTGCAAAATATGCTCCGACCAAAACCACGAGGCATATCACCAACAGTATCAGTGTTTTTTTGTTTTTCATTATTTTCTTCTCCTTACAAACCAAACAACAAAGCCTGCTCCGATAAACGCTAACGGTATTGCTCCTACAAGAACTATCATCCACTTATAGAAATCCGCCTGCGTAACAGTAAGATACTGCATTGTTGTTGACTTGGGACTAATTGAAATATTATCCTCGAGTTCGCTCATCCATGTAATTGTGTTAGCTGCTAATTCATAGTTACCGCCGCTTACAACAGTATTACATGACGTGTTAAATAAATTCGGGCTTGAAAATACTGCTAATTTAGCATCTGCACCGTTTATCTCTTCTTCAATAACAACACCGATTGTTACGGGACCGGGGATATCATCCTCCTGCATAGCAAGAAGCTGACTTGTTCCAACTCTTACATAAGAAGACTTTGACATGGTAAGAAGCTTTGTAATATTAAGACTGCTTCTTGCATCATCTCTTACCGCAATACCCTGTGCATTAGGCAGGAACACTGAAATCCCCTTAGTAATAAGTGAATTGGTAACCTTATGTGACACTCTTCCGGGCACAAGGTTTGTATTTATTTTATTAAGATAATACTTGGAATCAGTCTCGATTACCGTACCTCTCTGAAGATCAAGACCATAATATTCAAGAACAATATTTATATTCTCTAAATCCTCTCCTGAATTGGCAGTAACAAGGAACAATGCCCCTCCTTTATCAACATAATTGATAATCTTGTCCTTTTCTTCCGGTGAAAAATCCACGGTAGGAATATTAACTAGAAGAACATCACAGTCAGCAGGCACTGCCTCTGCCTCAAGAAGACTGAGCTTATCTGTAACAATATTAGCTTTATTTACAAGTGCCGCAAAATCCTCTCCGTATTCACTTTCATTATGTCCTGTCAAAAGATACATCTTCGGAAGATCTTCTCTTACAACATAATTGATTGCACTTGTAATCTGACCTTCACCATCAAAAGCCTGTACATACTTCATAAGATCAAAATCAAACACCTGTGTTGCGAAGCTGCTGTAATCCACAATTTTGAAGCGGTCACCACTTACAACAATAACGCTGTTAGCTTCCAAAAGTTCAGAAGTATACTGCATAACAAAATTAGGATTTACCTTGGGGTCAATCTGTTCAACAGAAACATGTGATGACCAACCGGCATATTTTTCGAGCATATTATAAAGGCTCTCGTTTTCTTCGCCTATGGATGCAATAAGATAAAGCTTAACATCCTTATCAAGACTCTTCAAATAATCAGTAGTAGTATCTGTCAAAGTATAGAGTTTATTAACAGAAAAATCAATCTTGGTTATTGTTGCGGGAAGCGCTCTGACAATCATATTGATTATTACAATAATGGCAAGAACCGCAAACATCATACCTACACTGTAGGTTCCCTTTTTAAAGGCTCTGTTTTTTAAATGTTTTTTTGAATCCATGTCATGACACCTCCTAGTTCCATCTCTTCTTCTGTATTGACTGAACGGTGATGAAAATAAAAAATGCTATAACCGTCACATAATATACAATCGCCGTAATATCAAGAATACTAAAGGAGAATAAATTATCTGCCATTGATGTCAAACAAAAACAACTAAGCAAATCATTAATTGCGCCTTCGAACATCACCGGATTAACAATATAAAGAACAACCGTAAGTGCCGAAAATGCAACAAACGCAATTATCGACGCCAAAATATTTTTGGCAAGCAGATAATAAACAACACACAATACCGCAATAAGTATTATAAATCCGATAAGTGATGCCTGTGCCGTTCCTGAAATAAGTTCAACAACTGTAGTCATAAGATGTGACATAAGTAAAACCGCAAAAGACACAACTGCTGCAATAATCTGACTCTCAGTTATCGAAGAAATAAACATACCAACTGCAATAAACGCCGCTCCGATAAGGAAATATGCAAGAATTGCAAGATATGATGACGCATATGACACTTCTCCGAACTTAGATATAATTACCGGAAAAAAGCACACAACAGCTACCGGAATCGCAAATATGGTAAGCATTGAAAAATACTTTCCGAGTACAATAGATGAAACAGGTACCGGTGCCGTATAGAGAAGCTGATCCGTCTTATTACGCTGCTCTTCAGAAATAATACGCATTGTAAGTATCGGCATCAAAATAATGAAAAACCATACTACGCCCTGCAATGAAAGGTATATGTTCGGATATGCATAGTACATATTGTACAAGCAAAAATATAAGCTGGTAATTGCGAGACAAAATGCAATGAATATACATCCCATCATAGATGTAAAATATGTTTTTAACTCTTTTTTATAAATCGCTAACATCTTCTGTCTCCTCTCTGCCGGCCTTCTTGCCAAACAATTTCTTCTTTTCGCTCTTTTCCTTGTTAATTATCCACTTTTTATCACTTGTAAGCTGAATGAACACATCTTCAAGAGACATATTGCATACAGCAAGTTTAAGAAGAGGACATTTTGCTTCTGCCATTTTGTTAAAAATCTCTTCACGGATATCAACTTCCGGAGCCGTCTTAAGTACAAAGTTGGTGCAACCTGCATCCAATGACTCATGTACCTCCATCTCATCAATACCTTCTATTCCACTGATTAATTCTTTTACTTTATCTCTGTCACCTTTAACCGTAAGTTCGAGAGTATTATAAGCTACAATAATCTTACTCAAGTTATCGGGAGTATCATTAGCAACAAGCTGACCGTGAGCAATAATCATTACCTGGTCACACACAGCACTAACCTCTGACAAAATATGTGAACTCAAAATAACAGTATGTTTCTCACCAAGGCTCTTAATCAAGTCACGAATTTCAATAATCTGCTTAGGATCGAGACCTACCGTCGGCTCATCAAGAATAAGCACCTCAGGGTAGCCTACAAGCGCCTGTGCAAGACCAACACGCTGCTTATAACCTTTAGAAAGATTCTTGATAAGTCTGTTGGCAACCTCTGTAATCTTGACAGTCTTCATAATATCATCAAGCATCTTATCAATATCCTTCTCCGGCACCTTCTTAAGCTCTGCAACAAACTTAAGATACTCTATCGGAGTCATATCCATGTAAAGCGGCGGAAGCTCCGGTAAATATCCGATATGCTTCTTAGCTTCTTCCGGTTCGTCAAAAATACTATGGCCGTTAATGATAATCTCTCCATCTGTTGCCGATAAATACCCTGTCATAATATTCATTGTTGTTGACTTTCCCGCACCATTGGGTCCGAGAAATCCATATATCTGTCCTTGCTTTACTTCAAAGCTCAAATTGTTGACTGCTATATGATCGCCGTATTTTTTCGTAAGATTCTTAACTTCTATCAAGACCTCTTCCTCCTTCGAACGTACATAATTATAAACTATACTACTTAAATGTGTTTTTTCTTTGAAATCCTAACACAAAATATACTTTTTAGATTTCTTTGATGGCTTGGCTCATATTATAAAGTCCCGGCTCCTGTCCTTTAAGGAACTTGGCAGCCTCAACCGCGCCCTTTCCGAAAATTGCTTTAGAGTAGGCCGTATGCTTAATCTCAATTACTTCGTCAGTTCCCGCAAAAATAATCTCGTGCTCTCCGACAATAGTTCCGCCTCTGACTGCCGAAATACCGATTTCCTTCTTTTCACGTTTTACTCTTTCGGTGCTTCTGTCATACTTATACGCATATTCATTGTTAAGAACTTCGTTGATGGCATCAGCAATCGCAAGAGCCGTTCCGCTCGGCGCATCAAGCTTCTGGTTATGATGCCTCTCAACTATCTCGATATCGTAGCCTGCCTGTGCAAGTACATTGGTCGCTGCCTGTACAAGCTTCATGATAAGATTGATTCCAAGTGACATATTCGCAGAACGAAGAAGTGCAACCTTCTTTGATGCTTCATCAATCTCTGCAAGCTGCTCAGGTGAATATCCTGTTGTACAAAGAACTACCGGAACCTGCTTCTTTACAGACCAGTCAAGCATCTCTGTAAGAAGCTTTGTCGATGTAAAATCAATTACAACATCCGCGTCCACATCACAATCATCAAGACTTGTAAATACCGGATAGTCATTCTCAATACTCGTATTTAAATCAATTCCCGCAACAATAACAGCATCCTTGTCGTCTTTTACAAGATTAGAAATAACCTGTCCCATTTTGCCGTTACAACCGCGCATAATAATTCTTGTCATAATAATCGCCTCCAAAAAATATCTAAATGTGGCAAAAACTCGCCTTAAGCGAGTTTAATACCATAGTCTGCCATTGCTTTCTTTAATCTTGCCTCATTCTGCGGCTCCATAGGAGTAAGCGGGAGACGAAGCGGTCCTACTTCCATTCCCATAAGGTTAAGTGCAGTCTTAACCGGAATAGGATTAACCTCGCAGAAAAGTGCATTCACAAGGTCAAGCGCCTCAAGCTGCATCTCACAGCTCTTCTTAACATCACCGTCAAGGAAAGACATTACAATGTCATGTGTCTCCTTCGGTGCAACATTTGACAATACGGAAATAACACCGATACCGCCGAGTGAAAGAATCGGAACTATCTGGTCGTCATTACCTGAGTAAATATCCATCTTGCCGTCAGCAATTGCAGCAAGCTCAGCAATCTGTGAAATATTACCGCTTGCTTCCTTAATTGCAACTACATTCTTTGCTCTCTCTGCAATCGCCATAACAGTTGCAGGAAGAAGATTGCAACCTGTACGTGACGGTACGTTATATAAAATAACCGGAATCTTAACAGCTTCCGCTGTTCTTGCAAAGTGCTCAATAAGTCCTTTCTGCGTAGCCTTATTATAGTAAGGTGTTACAAGAAGAAGTGCATCTGCTCCGGCCTTCTCAGCCTCTGTTGAAAGGTAAATAGCTGTCTCTGTGCAGTTAGAACCTGTGCCTGCAATTACAGGTACTCTTCCGGCAACCTTCTCAACTGTATATCTGATAACATCAAGATGCTCCTCATGTGTAAGAGTTGATGCCTCACCTGTTGTACCGCAAGCTACAATACTGTCTGTGCCATTAGCAATCTGGAACTCTATAAGCTCACCTAATTTGTCGTAATCAACCTCATTGTTTTTTGTAAGCGGTGTTACAAGCGCAACCGCTGCTCCTTTAAATACTGCCATGATAAATCCTCCTTATGGTTTCCCTGTATAATATTATATTCGTCGAAAAATTCTGTGTGGCATTCCGTGGAAAACTTTATTTCCTATAACGTAAAAAGAGTTTGCAAGGCAAACTTTTTTGGAAACGAAGTTTCCCCTAACGTAAAACTAGGCCGCCACTACGGACGGCCTTAAATATACAATACTATGTACGCCTTAATCCGTAGCACAACATCATTACTGATGACAGTTATATGGCTCTTAACCATATCCCCAAGCAGAAAAAGTCCGGGCCTTTTCCCCTTTCGGCGTCGTTCCCTTTCACTTACAATCAACTATCCCGTGATATCCTGTAAGCTACTGATGAAAAACGCAACCTCTAACGAATAATTCAACTTAGTATCAAAGATACCATGAACATGGCAAAATGTCAACAGTTAGTATTAACAGAAATCAAACAACGACAACTGGTTCGTAGCCGGCAACCCTGACACAACGCCCCACTCTACAAGCTTATCAATAACCTTCTGCGGTGCCTTGGAGCGTGTACGCATATCCTCAAGTGAGAGGAATTTGCCCTGTGCGGCAGCCTCTACAAAGGCTTCTGCAGCAGACGCGCCCATACCGTCTATCGAGTTAAACGGCGGCATTATCTTACCGTCTATTATCTGGAATTCATTGGCTTTTGCGCGGTATATATCAATCGGCATAAATTCAAAACCACGTGCGTACATTTCCTGACAAATACGCATATCCCTTAAGCTGTCCTGCTCTTTGTTGGTAAGAGAATCCTGTCTTGCGCGGTAGTCCTTGATATTATATTCAAGAATCTCCTTGCCACGGCACATAAGCTCATAATCAAAGCCCGATGCTCTGATTGAGAAAAACGCCGAGTAATATGCAAGCGGATAATGAATCTTACAATACGCAATTCGCCATGCCATCATAACGTAAGCAGCGGCATGTGCCTTCGGGAACATGTACTTAATCTTTTTACAAGACCAGATATACCAGTCCGGTACATTTGCTGCTATCATGGCCTCTTCCATCTCAGGCTTAAGGCCTTTACCCTTACGCACGCTTTCCATTATCGTAAATGAAAGTTCTTTTTCAACACCCATATTAATCAGGTATGTCATGATATCATCACGCGTACAGATAGCTGTTGAAATCGTAGCTTTGCCTTCCTGGATAAGTGTCTGGGCATTACCTAGCCATACGTCGGTACCATGTGAAAGTCCGGAGATTCGGACAAGGTCGGCAAAACAAGTGGGCTTTGCGTCGATAACCATCTGCATGGCAAAATCAGTACCAAACTCAGGAATTCCGAGAGCACCAAGCTTACATCCGCCAAGCTGTTCCGGCGTAACTCCCAAAGCTTCCGTATTCATGAAAAGTGACATTACTTCCTTGCTGTCAAGCGGTATCGTCTTGGCATCAATTCCCGTCAAATCCTCAAGCATACGAATCATCGTCGGATCATCGTGTCCGAGAATATCAAGTTTAAGTAAGTTATGGTCAATGGAGTGATAATCGAAATGCGTCGTAATTGTCTTCGTTGTCATATCGTTGGCCGGATGTTGCACCGGTGTAAACGAATAAATCTCCTCACCATGCGGCAAAACGATGATACCACCGGGATGCTGTCCCGTGGTTCTTCTGACCCCTACGCACCCTTGCAAAAGTCGCTCGATTTCACAGTTACGCTTGCTTTCGTTATGCTCTTCGTAATATTTTTTTACCATACCGAAGGCTGTCTTATCCGCAAGCGTACCAATTGTTCCTGCCCTAAAGGTCTGCCCTTTTCCAAAGATAACCTCTGTATATTCATGAGCCTTACTCTGATAATCTCCCGAGAAGTTAAGGTCGATATCCGGCTCCTTGTTACCCTTAAATCCAAGGAAAGTCTCAAACGGAATATCAAAGCCTTCCTTTTTAAGCTTCGCACCGCAAACAGGGCAGTCCTTATCAGGCATATCGCAACCTGCACCGCCCACGTATGCCTTAACATCATCCGAATCAAAATCCGAATAATGGCATTCGCTACAATAATAGTGCGGACTAAGCGGATTAACCTCTGTAATACCTGCCATCGTCGCAACAAACGAGGAACCTACACTACCTCTGGAACCAACGAGATATCCGTCCTCATTGGATTTCCACACAAGCTTCTGCGCAATAATATACATTACGGCAAAACCGTTGGAAATAATTGAGTTAAGCTCTCTCTCAAGTCTCTCTACAACGACCGGCGGCAAATCCTCACCGTATATTGAATGTGCCTTATCATAGCATATCTCACGCAAAGTCACGTCTGAATTCTCAATTACAGGCGGACACTTGTCCGGTCTTACCGGTGAAATACGCTCGCACATATCTGCAATCTTGTTGGTATTGGTTATTACAACTTCTTCTGCCTTTTCCTCGCCAAGGTAAGAGAACTCTTCCAGCATCTCCTCTGTTGTACGAAGATAAAGCGGTGCCTGCATATCCGCATCATCAAAACCTTTGCTCGCCATGATAATACGTCTGTACACTTCATCTTCGGGATTTAAAAAATGAACATCACAAGTTGCAACAACGGGCTTGTTGTATTTCTCACCAAGCTCCACGATATATTTATTAATATTAATAAGATCCTGCTTTGACTCCATGCCATATGAAGGATCCCTAAGCATAAACTCATTGTTACCGAGCGGCTGTATCTCAAGAAAATCATAAAACTTCACAATCTCTATAATCTCGTTCTCGGGAGCCTTATTAAGAATCGCCTGATAAAGTTCACCGGCCTCACACGCAGAACCTATAATAAGACCTTCTCTATACTCGTTAAGCAAACTTTTCGGAATTCGCGGCTGTCTTGAAAAATACTTAAGATGTGACCACGAAACAAGTCTGTACAAATTAATTCTTCCGATATCGTTCTTAGCAAGAATGATAACATGGCGACTCTTAAGCTTCTTAATTGTCTCGTCAGATGTCTTACAAAGCTCATTAACTGTATCAAGATCAAAAGCGTTCTGCTCTTTAAGCATAACAATAAACTTTTCAAAAATCTCCGCTGTCGCACCGGCATCATCTACTGCGCGATGATGATTCTCCAGTGATACCTTAAGCGCCTTCGCAACATTATCAAGTTTATATCTGCTGAGTGCCGGAAGAAGTGTTCTTGCAAGCCCAACCGTATCAACATATGTCGGATTCCAATCTATTCCCTGTCGCTTCGCATTCTCTTTAATAAAGCCCATATCAAAGTCTGCGTTATGCGCAACCATTATAGCACCTTCACAGAATGCAAGAAATTCAGGAAGTACCTCTTCTATCACTCTCTCGTCAATAAGCATTGCATCTGTTATTCCGGTAAGTTTCTCTATCTCAAAAGGTACAGGACGCTTCGGATTAACAAAACTGCTGAACTTATCAACAATCTTACCCTCAACCACCTTTACGGCACCTATTTCAATAATGCTATCGCTTGCCGCATGAAAACCAGTTGTCTCTATATCAAAAACAACATATGTATCGTCTATGGATTGTCCTTTTGAATCAACAACAACACTCTTGGAGTCATCAACAAGATAACCTTCCATACCGTAAATAACCTTAAAATCAGTCTTTTCAACAGCATGGTTCGCTTCCGTGAAAGCCTGCACCACACCATGGTCAGTAATCGCAATCGACTTGTGTCCCCAGGCCATCGCACATTTAATAATGTCCCTAACATCTGACACTCCGTCCATATCACTCATCTTGGTATGGCAGTGAAGTTCGACGCGTTTAACAGGTGCATTGTCCATTCGCTTCGTCCTGAAATCCGCAATCTTTTTGATTCCGACAAGCGAAGAAATAACAAGTTCCTGGTCATAAGTATCAAATGTGGATATACCTTTAAGTTTTACAAAAGCACCGACCTTAAGTTCAAGGAAAAGATCTTCGACGAGATCAGTTCTATAAAACATTTTCACTTTAATGGAATCCGTATAGTCGGTAATTGAAAACATTACGATTGTCTTTTCATTTCTAATTTCTCTTGTATCAAGTGAAACAACCTGACCACGTACGGTAACCTCACCCATTGGCATATTAAGTTCGACAAGTGGCATTACCTCCTCATCAACACTTCTTCCGTAGAAAATATCCGGATCGTCTGCCTTCTTAAGGAAACTGCTGTTCTTGCCCTTCCACTGACCTTTTTCTCCTTTATCAAAGGATTTGCCTTTAGTTGTGTCAGCCTGCTTAGGCATGTTTTGTCCTTTCGGTGCAGAGTCTGCTGATGCAGGAGTTTTTACTTCGGATTTTGCAGTTTCCACCACTTCCGCATTCTCTGTTTTTCCGCTTATGCTCTCCGCAAGTCTCTCTCCATAAGACTTTTCCTCATCGGCATTACGCTTCTTTGGCTTAGGTTCCACATACTCTGTCTTAATCTCAAGGCTAAGACCACAACGCACATTAAATATGTGTTTCAGAGTTTCCTCAATATCCCTGCCTTTATTTCTTGCTACAACACCATCCTCAAGCTTCATCTCAAGAACATTATCCGAGATAAAATTAAGCTCTGCCTTTCGGAAAAGATTGTATTCCATCATACTTCTCTTTCCAAGTTCCAGCAAAATACTGTCTTTATACATATCCATTAAATTCTGTGGCGTATACTGTTCTGACAGTGTAAAATGCTCTATAATCATAACATCAGCTTCGCGCATCCCGAGAATCTGCTCAGCAATACACCGCTCCATTTTGTATATGTATTCTTTATTAATAAGCCTTTTACTTTCTATATAAATTCTAAGCGCATTACTACCTCTTACGGTAGCAATACGCTGTATTTCAACTTCTTCAAAAAACTCTCTTAATTTTTTGTCCGGTTCTAATGAAGGTAATACTTCAAAAAAGAGTTTATTCATCTAAATCACATCTCCCAATATAACAATTCCTGCCTCAATGTTTCAAGTAATTCCCCTTCGGGAATTTTCTTTATAATCTCACCCTTACGGATAAGCAGGCCCTCTCCTATACCGCCCGCAATTCCGATATCAGCTTCTTTAGCTTCTCCCGGTCCGTTAACGGCACACCCCATAACAGCCACTTTAATCGGCAAATCAAATTCCTCTACCATATCGGTTACCTTTTCGGCAAGCCCGATAAGGTCAATCTGTGTACGGCCGCAGGTCGGACATGAAACAACCTCTATTCCGCCCTTTCTAAGTCCCAGTGTACGCAAAATAAGCTTCGCTGACTTAATCTCCTCCTTGGGATTTCCCGTAAGCGACACACGGATTGTATCACCGATACCTGCGCCAAGAATCATTCCAAGACCAAGTGCCGACTTAATATTGCCTGAATAAAGTGTTCCTGCCTCAGTAATACCTACATGAAGAGGATAATTAATCTTCTCTGCAATAAGTTCATGTGCCTTCGCACACATCATCACATCAGAAGACTTGATGCTGACTACAAGATTGTCATATCCCATATCTTCAATTATTTTAACCTTATCGAGAGCACTTTCTACAATACCTTCTGCCGTTACACCGTTATATTTCTTAACAAGCTCCTTTTCAAGTGAACCACTGTTAACGCCAACCCTTATCGGTACTCCGTGTGCCTTTGCCACATCCACAACAGCCTTAACACGCTCGATGGAACCTATATTACCCGGATTAATTCTTATCTTATCTGCACCGTTTTCAATCGCCGCAATAGCAAGCTTATAATCAAAATGAATATCTGCAACAAGCGGTATCGAAATTTCTCTCTTAATAGCTGCAAGAGCCCTGGCCGCCTCCATAGTCGGAACCGCACATCTTATAATCTCGCATCCGACGCTCTCAAGTTCTTTAATCTGAGCTACCGTTGCCTTAACGTCCTCCGTCTTTGTATTGGTCATGGACTGGATAAGTATGGGATTACCACCGCCGATTACCCTGTCTCCTATTTTAACTGCTTTTGTGTGTTCACGATGCATATCAGTCACCTAACTTCTAAAAAAATATTTTCCTTACGTCATTAAATAATACAAACACCATCAAAATCATCAAAAGTGCAAAACCGATGAAATGCACAATACCCTCTTTTTCACGTGAAATTGGCTTACCGCGCACTGCTTCTATAACAAGAAATACAAGTCTTCCACCATCAAGTGCGGGAAGAGGGAGAAGATTCATGACTCCGAGACTCACGCTGAGTATAACCGTCAGATTCATAACATTAAGAAGTACATTCTTAACATTGGTCCATGTATCCGCTTCGTCATTCTGGCTCTCTTCGACAACCGTTCCAACCATATCAACAATTCCGACAGGACCTGATAAATCATTCATTCCGAGCTGCCCCTTAAAAAGCATAAGCAAGCTCTTATAAACAGAGCTTATCTGATATTTCAGTTCCAATACGCTGTACTTCAATATCTTAAGTGGCGATTCAGCATCAACACGATACATATTGTATGCAAATCCTGCTGAATAATACGGAGACTTTTTAGGTGTCACTGTTACTGTGTATCTTTCACCATTGCGATCAAGCGTTACCGTTACGGGCTCTGCCGTCATATCGGTTGCCGCCAGATATTCTCCCAATGCTTCGCCCGATTCAAACTCTATACCATCAAACGCAACAATCTTATCTCCAACCTGCACTCCGGCCGCCTGCATTGCTCCACCTTCAACAAGACCGAGAATCTCTGCATAGTCTCCCGTCGGAGTATAATTTATACCAATATAGTAGGGTTCATGATAATCGGGTACTATTGTAATCTCATATTCTTCCCCGTCACGCTCATAAGTAATCTCTACCGGTGTCGCATCGTTAACAGGATTAATATACTCTTCAAGATAAACCTCTCGTCCAAACAATACATTAACACCATTATACTCTACAATTCTGTCACCGCGTCTTAAACCTGCGGCATATGCAGCAGAATTCTCATCCACGGATGTTACAATTGCCGGGTCATAGCCTACAGCACCGATAATAATAATTGAAAACAGAAACGCAAGCACTATATTAAAAACCGGGCCTGCTGCAACTACTGAAATACGCGCCCACACTGAACGGTTATTAAATGCATCTTCCGCATCACTCTCATCCATCTCTCCAACCATCATACATGAACCGCCGAACGGAATAAGCTTAAGCGAATACTTCGTTCCACCCTTGTCAAAAGAAAAAATCCTCGGTCCCATACCTATTGAAAATTCGGTAACACCGACACCGTTCTTTTTGGCAAGAAGCATATGTCCAAGCTCATGAATAAAAACCAAAACCCCAAAAACTATAAATGCTATTAAAATACTCATTATATACCCTTTCTTACTTAAACTGTCCTATCAAGATACTCTCCTACCCATTTTTCAGTGTCAAGAATATCCTGTACATCAGGCATTACAATAACCTTATGCGCATCCATTGCCTGCTCTATACTGTCTGCAATATCCGTAAAACCAATCTTCTCATCAAGGAACTTCGCTACCGCCCACTCATTAGCCGCATTAAATACCGTAGGCATGCTGCCGCCTTTTTCAATTGCCTTATAAGCAAGTGCAAGTCCTTTAAAATTAACAAGGTCAGGGGCTTCAAAAGTAATACGCGCAAGACTAGGGAAATCAAGGCGTTTAGAAAGCATCGGCACTCTATCCGGATAGTATAGCGCATACTGTATCGGAAGCTTCATATCAGGAAGTCCGAGCTGTGCAATAATGCTTCCATCAGTAAAACCAACCATCGAATGTATAATACTCTGCGGCTGTACCACCACCTCTATACGATCAACATCAACATCAAAAAGCCACTTGGCTTCCATCACTTCAAGTCCTTTGTTAACCATTGTAGCAGAGTCTATGGTGATTTTTTTGCCCATAGCCCAATTTGGATGCTTTAAAGCATCTGAAGGCTTTTTATTCTTCATCTCTTCAAGCGTCATTCCCCTGAAAGGACCGCCTGAAGCCGTAATATATAATTTCTCAATCGTCTTAGGATTCTCGCCGTTAAGTGACTGAAAAACAGCACTATGCTCGCTGTCCACCGGCAGAATTCTTACACCATGTTCTTTTGCAAGCGGCATAATAATATGTCCTGCCGTAACAAGCGTCTCCTTATTGGCAAGTGCAATATCCTTACCTGCCTTAATCGCCTCAATAGTTGGTCTGATTCCGATCATTCCGACAACTGCCGTTACAAGTATCTCCATATTTTCATAGGTCGATACCTCTATAAGGCCATCCATTCCGCAAACAACCTGCACAGATAAATCTTTTATCCTGTCTGAAAAATCCCTTGCTGCCGATTCCTGCCACACACATACTTTTTTAGGTAAAAACTCTCTTACCTGCGCCTCGAACAAATCAAGATTGTTACCTGCGCATGACAAAATCTCTACCTTGAGGTCATTATTGCTTCTCACTATATCAAGCGTCTGTGTTCCAATAGAACCTGTAGAGCCTATTATTCCGATATGTCTGATTCGCTTTTCCATATACCCGCATCCTTTTACATAATAAAATCACACAAATAATATATAATCGGCGCAACAAATATTACGCTGTCAAATCTGTCAAGAATTCCGCCATGTCCGGGAATAAGCCTTCCGTAATCCTTAATATCGTAATTACGCTTAATGGCAGATGCCGCCAAATCACCAATCATCGATACAAGCGCACCGATACCTCCGATAATCATACACGTCGGAACAGGATTTGCAAAAGCAGTCGTGTAATTTTTAAGTATAAGTCCGTATACTGCACCGAGAAGCACACTTCCCGCTATTCCTCCGATAACACCCTCGATGGTTTTCTTGGGACTTAAATTCGGAACGAATTTGTGTTTACCCATAGTAACGCCTACAAGGTATGCGCAGGTATCGCTTATCCACGAACAAAGGAATACCATCCATACAAGATATATGCCATCATTAAGTTGTCTTATTCTGTAAACGCAAGACAACATAACCGCCACATAAAAAAAACCGAATATTACAACCATTACCGCATCTGTCTTATACTTCGGGAATGAAAAAACATATGTAGCCATAACTGCCACAAGCATAAAAAGCACAAGCATAAGCCAGTAATCCGTAAGTTCAAAATAAAGCATTACATAGTATGCTGCCACACCAAGATATCCTATTATTCCAAGGGGTGATTTATCAATATTCCATATACGATAAAGCTCTCTCACACCAATTACTGAAACTGCACCTAAAAATGCCAAAAGCACATTACCGCCCGTAATAAGCATAAACGCAATTATCACCACAAGAACAATACCGCTTATTGCTCTTTGAAGAAAAGACTGTGTTAAAAGCTTCTTTAGCATACTATTCCTCCTTTATCCCACCAAAACGCCTGTCACGCTTTGTGTATTCTTCTATAGCCTTCTTAAGTTCTTTTTTATCAAAATCCGGCCACAATACTTCCGGAAAATAAAACTCTGAATACGCTGTCTGCCACAAAAGGAAATTGGACAAACGCTGTTCGCCGCTTGTTCTTATCATGAAATCCGGCTCAGGAATATCAGACGTATCAAGATATGAGGCAAACAGCTTCTCATCAATATCTTCTATTGAAAGTTGCCCGTCCTTACACTCCGTTGCAATTCTTCTGATTGCGCGAAGCATCTCATCTCTTCCTCCGTAATTAAGCGCAATCTGGAAATTAAGTCCCGTATTGCCCGCAGACACTTCTTCAAGATGCTCAATACTTGCACGTATATCCTCATCAAGACGTTCCCTGTCGCCGATAACGCGTACACGCATATTATTCTCGCTTGCCTTCTTAACGCTTTCCTTAAGATAATCTCTAAGTATCTTCATAAGAGCCTTAACTTCATCGGCAGGTCTTGACCAGTTTTCCGTCGAAAAAGCATAAATTGTAAGATACTTTACACCAAGCTCATGCGCCGCCCTGCAGATATCCTCGACGCGCTTGCTGCCCTGCATGTGTCCGTAATTACGGGGCATTCTTTTTTGCTTGGCCCATCTGCCGTTACCATCCATTATAATTGCAATATGCTGCGGAATCTTTAAATTCTCCGTACTCATGTCATTCTCCGTTCTACTAACTCATCTACTCTGATATAACAAGAGGCTATTGCAAGTTGATTTAGCAACAGCCTCTTTAATTATAATTTAAACTGTAAGGATTTCTTTTGATTTCTCGTCAACTGCTTTATCAATCTCAGCAATGAACTTATCAGTAATCTTCTGAACTTCGTCTTCTAACTGCTTCTGTTCATCCTCTGATAATTCTCCGGCTTTACCCTGCTTCTTAAAGAGGTCATTGGCATCACGTCTGATGTTACGTACCGCAACCTTTGCCGCTTCGCCTTTCTTCTTAACATCCTTAACAAGGTCTTTTCTTCTCTCCTCTGTAAGTTCAGGGAAAACAAGTCTGATAACCTTACCATCGTTAGTCGGCATAATTCCGATATCTGAAGTCATAATCTCCTTCTCAATAACCTTAATCATGCTATTCTCCCAAGGCTGAATCTGAATCATTCTCGGCTCGGGAACTGTTACGTTAGCCACCTGCTGGATTGATGAAGGGGTTCCGTAATAATCAACTCTAAGTCTGTCAAGAACATGCGGATTAGCACGACCCGCGCGGATTGCTGCAAACTCTGAATTCATATTGTCGATTGACTTTGTCATCTTATCGTTAAACTGTACTATCTTCTCATTCATGCTTATTTACCTCTCTATTCTACTGATATAATGGTTCCTGTTGAATTACCGTTGGCCGCACTTATAATGCTTCCCTCTTCATTAAGACTGAATACTATCATCGGAACCTTATTCTCCATACATAATACTGCTGATGCAAGATCCATAATACCAAGCTGCTTATCAACAACATCCTTCATCGGTATCTCTGCAAACTTCTTAGCATTCGGATTCTTATTCGGATCGCTGTCGTATACACCGTCAATTGCTCTTGCTGCCAAAATAATATCTGCTTCAATCTCAATTGCACGATGTGCAGTTGCCATATCTGTTGAAAAATACGGATGTCCCATGCCTCCTGCAAAAAATACAACCTTCTTCTCTTTAAAGGCCTGCATTACACGGTCCTTTGAAAAGAGTTCTGTAAATGAACCGCAGGCAAACGGAGTGGTTACAAGTGTATCCATTCCTACATACCTGAAAATCTCAGACACATAAATACAATTCATTACCGTTGCAAGCATTCCGATGTGATCTGCTTTGCTTCTGTCAATCGTCTCGCTTGTTCTTCCTCTCC
>JAZNXQ010000159.1:0-4883 GCA_045593945.1 Lachnospiraceae bacterium
CAATATCCTTCTTTGTAAGTTCTGCTTTGTCAAGCAAATCCGGGCGCCATTTTCTTGTACGGAGCAATGACTGCTCCCTGCGCCATTTTTCAATATTGGCATGGTGTCCGGACAAAAGCACGTCGGGCACCTTGTTCCCCATAAATTCCTCCGGTCTTGTGTACTGCGGATACTCCAAAAGATTGTCCGAAAAAGACTCAAATTCTGCTGATACATCGTTACTTAATACACCCGGAACCATTCTTGATATTGCATCAATCATTACCATGGCAGGAAGCTCTCCGCCCGTAAGTACATAATCACCGATTGATACATACTCCGTAACAATCATCTCAAGGATTCGCTCATCCACGCCTTCGTAATGTCCGCAAAGAAATACAAGATCTTCTTCCTTTGCAAAATCCTTCGCCATATCCTGATTAAACACACTGCCCTGCGGCGTAAGATATACAAGTCTTATTTTCTCCTTACCCGTCTGTGCCTTTATGGACTCAAACGCACGATAAATCGGCCCGGGCTGCATTACCATTCCCGCACCGCCACCATACGGATAATCATCCACATGAAGATGCTTGTCCTGTGAAAAATCGCGAATATTGACAGTATTAAGGCTTATTATATTCTTATTCATCGCACGGCCTGTTATACTCTCTTCCAGACCGTTTCTGATCATCTCCGGAAACAATGTCATAACATGAAAATTCATCAGTCTAACAGTCCCTCCATAATATGAACCGTAACGATTCCTTTTTCTAAATCAACATCAAGAACACACTCGTCAATTACAGGAAGTAAAACCTCCTGCTTGTCCTTATATGTCTCTACTACATATACATCATTGGCACCTGTCTGCATTACATCAGTAAGCTCGCCGAATTCTTCACCCTCATCGGTAACAACCTTAAGTCCGATAAGGTCCGCAATAAAATACTCGTTTTCTTCAAGCGGTACGGCATTCTCTCTCGTAACCCAGAGCGTGCTTCCTTTATATTTCTCTATGTCATTAATGTCGTTAATACCTTTAAACTTTACGATTACGTACTGTTTAAAATACTTAACGCCCGATACTTTCAAATCAATCTTTTCTTTACCCGTATCAAGAATAACATCCTTAAGATATGAATATCTTGTCGGGTCATCGGTAGTCGGGAAAACCTTAACCTCTCCCTTAATACCGTGTGTTGATGTAATAACACCTACCTGTAATAAATCAACCAAAGTTTGCCCTCCTATACGTAAATAATTACGCAGTAATTTTTTGTGAACTCGGTTTCACACAAAGTTTGAATGAAAAAAGGCTGTCTCACAATATGTTATTGTCAGACAGCCAGCTTGTTCCTAAACAACAATCGTTGTCCATTCTTACTGTACAATTTCTACAATTACTTTTTTGTCATCCTTCATTGCAGCTGCTGCTTTAACAACCGCACGGATTGACTTGGCAATTCTTCCCTGTTTTCCGATTACTTTACCCATATCGGAGGGAGCTACCTTTAATTCAACAATCGTAGATTTGCCGTTTTCTTTTTCGGTTACAATAACCTCCTCCGGTTTCTCAACCAGAGCTTTTGCGATTACTTCAACTAATTCTTTCATAAGAATTCACCTCCAACAGCAAAACCTATTTCTCGATGCCTGCGATTTTCAAAATCTTAGCAACCTGTTCTGTAGGCTGAACACCGTTTGCCAACCACTTCTTTGCAAGTTCCTCGTTAACCTGGATTACGCTCGGTTCTTTTGTCGGATCATAGATACCGATCTCCTCGATAAAACGACCATCTCTGGGTGATCTTGAATCTGCAACGATGATTCTATAAAAAGGAGCCTTCTTCTGTCCCATTCTTCTTAAACGCATTTTTACCATTACTTTCACCTCCTTAGGTTCTTCTCTTATATCTCAAAACAGTAATTAAACTCTGCTCTGATAACTAATTAAAACGGCAAACGGAATCTTCCTCGTCCGCCTTTCTTACCGCCCATCATACCGGAGAACTGCTTCATCATCTTCTTGCTCTGCTCAAACTGCTTAACAAGTCTGTTAACCTCCGATATATCAACGCCCGCACCGTTTGCTATACGTCTCTTACGTGACGGGTTAAGCACATCGGGGTTGGCTCTCTCCTGCGGTGTCATCGACAAAATAATCGCCTCGGTACGTGCCATCTGTTTCTCATCAATCTGCACATCCTTAAGCTGATTACCAAGTCCCATTCCCGGAAGCATGTTAAGAAGCTCGCCGATTCCGCCCATCTTTTTCATCTGGCTCATACTCTCCAGATAATCGTCGAAACCAAACTCTGCCTTCTTGAACTTACGCTCCATGTCCTTGGCTTTGTCTACATCAATTGCTGCTTCTGCCTTCTCAATAAGCGTGAGCACATCGCCCATACCGAGAATTCTCGAAGCCATTCTGTCGGGATAAAACTGTTCCAAATCAGAAAGCTTCTCTCCCATACCAACGTACAAAATCGGCTTGCCTGTTACTGTCTTAATCGAAAGTGCAGAACCGCCTCGTGTATCACTGTCGAGCTTGGTAATTATAACACCGTCAATTCCAATCTTCTCATCGAAGGTATTGGCAACATTTACCGCATCCTGACCTGTCATTGCATCAACAACAAGTATCGACTGATGAACAGTGATTGTCTGCTTAATCTCTTCAAGCTCTTCCATCATCGCCTCGTCGATATGTAAACGACCGGCCGTATCTATAATAAGCACGTTGTTACCGTTCTTATTGGCATGCTCAATAGCAGCCTTAACTATATTAACGGGCTTGTTGCGGTCTCCCATCGCGAATACCGGAACGCCCTGCTTCTCACCGTTACGCTGTAACTGTTCAATAGCGGCAGGTCTGTAAATATCACACGCCGCCAAAAGAGGTTTCCTTCCCTTAGCCTTAAGCTTGCCTGCAATCTTCGCCGCAGTAGTTGTCTTACCTGCACCCTGAAGACCCATCATCATAATGATTGTAAGCTCATTGCTTGGTCTGAGTGCAATCTCCGTTGTCTCTGAGCCGAGAAGCTTAACCATCTCCTCATTAACAATCTTGATTACCATCTGACCCGGTGTAAGGCTGTTAAGTACGTCCTGTCCTACGGCACGTTCCTGTACACTTGCGACAAACTGCTTTACAACCTTAAAGCTTACGTCAGCCTCTAAGAGAGCCATCTTAACTTCCTTAAGCGCGGCCTTAACATCCTCCTCGCTCAAACGGCCCTTACCTCTTAAATTCTTAAATATATTTTGCAATTTATCAGATAAACTATCGAATGCCATAGTAGCCTCCTCGCATTAACCTTTGCTATAATACACCAAAGAAATAGGGTTGTCAAGTATTTTCTCTTGACAAAATATATTTATTTTTACAGTTTGCGATTTTCAGGTAACCCCCGCCAACCCAAGCATTCTTCAAACAAAAAGCGGAACAGATTACTGTCCCGCTAATAGTTCATGCTTCAACACAATTACATATTAAGTATTCCAAGCTTATTCTCTTCTTCCTTCATCTTAGCCTGTTGTGCAAACAAACGATATTGCTCAAGCACCTGATTCTTCTTAAGCTCAGAAACTGCTTCTCCTACATCAAGGTCTTCAATACGTGAAGATGCCTCGGAAAGGTTCTGACTTGCATACATATTATACGAAATGGTATTACCGAGTGCATTAGTAGTTGCACCGATGCTTGAACGTGCCTCCGTAATCTTACTGATAGCATCATCTATCACTGACAAATCAAAATCGCCGATCACGTCATAATCTTCAATTCCGAGGTTCTCGAGTGTTGCATTCACAAGCTGTATCTTATGACCGCCACCGCTCGGATTAGTCGCAAGATTCAAATCTGCCATACTGCCGTCAAGCAACTTCATCGTATTAAATTCAGTATTCTTAGCCGTTGCCTGAATATCCTTAAGCAAAGCCCCTACCTCATCCTGAAGTGCCGCCTTATCATCATCTGTATATGTAACATTACCTGCCTGAATACTTAATTCACGGATTCTCTGCAAGCTGTCCGCAATTGTACCAAGTGCACCATCTGCCACATTAAGTAAATCCTTACCTGCTGCTGCATTATCAGCACCTGTATCATATCCGTTAACCTGTGAATTCATCTTCTCAACTATCGAAAGTCCCGCCGCATTATCTGCTGCTTTATTAATCTGTTTCATTGATGACAACTGTTCAAAAGAAGTCGACATATTGTTAATACCTGATACTGCCATAAATGAACCTCCTTCCTCGCAATACAAATGTAACCTTTTTGTAACCTTATTATAACATATCTTTTTTCAAAAGAAAAGTCCTATATTTCTTTAAGAATACTGTCAGTTAACACTTTTATCTGCTCCATTATACGACTATACTCATCCGAAGCATTTTTCAAATCGTCTGCCTCTACTTTTGTCGTAGCAAGCGCATCAATCTGTTCAACAGTCTTCTGTATCTTAATGAACCTTTCAACAAGATGAAGCTTATCTTCGTAATCAGAAAGCACCTTGTTGCAACGCTTTATAAGGTCGTGCACGCCTTGGCGGCTTATGCCACGTTCTTCCGCAACCTCACTTAAAGAATAATCCTCAAGCACAACCTCTTCATATACCTGCTTCTGGTGCTCCGTAAGAAGTTCACCGTAAAAATCAAATAATAATGCCTGTTCTAATAATTTTTCCATTTTAATTCCTTATTCAAAATCCTTCATGATACGTTTTGTCTTGCCGTTGCCGTAGAGTATGTACAAACTATTATCTTCATCAAAGAACGGTAGATAATTTGTTCTGCCAAGTGTATAATACCCAATTTCATACCAGATATCTTTATCAACTTTCTTTACTTTACCATTATCATATATATACTGGTCTATTACATCTGTTAAATATGCT
>JAZNXQ010000160.1:0-3458 GCA_045593945.1 Lachnospiraceae bacterium
CTCTTTATAAAAGCTTGCGTTCTATAGAAAACACATCAACAGCATTAGCAAGAACAGTCTCCTTACTTATCCTTCCCCTGAGATAAAGCTCCAAAAGAGCTTCATCCATGGTCTGCATACCATTTCTGTTATCTTCTTGCATTGCACCCGTTATCTGATATATTCGTCCGTCTCTTATAAGATTACGGATTTCGGGTGTCATTCTCATTATCTCAAAAGCCGGGACTCTTTTTCCGCTTTCAGAAGGAAGAAGCTGCTGTGAAACAACCGCCTCCAGCACACCTGCAAGCTGAAGCCTTATCTGGAGCTGCTTGCCCTCCGGAAACATCTCAACAAGTCGCTGTATGGTATTACCTGCTCCAACCGTATGAAGTGACGAGAACACAAGATACCCCGATTCCACTGCAGTAAGTGCAAGCTGTACCGTCTCACTGTCCCTCATACCGCCTATCATAATTACGTCGGGATTTTCCCTGAGCGCTGCCCTGAGTGCTTTCGGATATGACTCAGCGTCAATGCCTATCTCTCTCTGATTAACAATTGCCTTTTTATGCTGATGCAAATATTCGATAGGGTCTTCAAGCGTTATTACATGAACTTCTCTGTATGTATTAATCTTATCGATTAATGCTGCAAGAGTTGTGGACCTTCCGCTTCCTGCAGGACCCGTAACAAGCACAAGCCCTCTTTTTAGCATACTTAAGTCCGTTATATCCTTAGGAAGTCCAAGTTCATCCTCATCAGCGACCTCAGTAAGAACAATTCGAAATGCAGCCGCATAAGAGCCTCTCTGTTTAAAAACGTTGGCTCTGAATCTTCCGAGTACGGGTATTGCAAAAGAAAAATCCACTTCTCCGTTTTTCTCAAGATAAGCTTTCTGTTCCTCTGTCATGACATCCGTAAGAAGCTTCTCCGTCTCCTCCGGCAGCATTTTGTCAAAATCCATGTTTTTAAGCTGTCCCTGAATTCTCATCTTCGGTGGCACACCTACCGTAATATGGACATCTGATGCGCCAAGTTCTTTTGCTTCACCAAGCAATTTTGTAATATCCATCATTAAACTTCACCTTGCCAGTCATAGACAAATTTTTCATTTCTGTCACATGTTAGATTCTTACCGTCGAATTCAAGTTTTCTCATCTGAATTGAGCTTCTTTGAAGTTCATACGGCACCGTCTCTCCGGGTTTTCTGCCGGGATGTGTAAAATATACAATGTAAGCATCTTCGCCAAGCACAAGCACATCTGCATGAAGACCGTTACCAAAATCGTCCGCCTCTTCACCTGACACTGCAAGAATATCCTCAAGTTGTATCCAGTTCTCACAATCCTCCGATACAAAAACGCCCTGCCCTTTCCAGCGGTCAACAATCATAAAATATCTGTCCTTCCAGTAAAAAACATTGGGGCCTTCATGATTAAATACTTCTATTACCGGCTTAGGATTACTCCATGTATACAAATCTTCGCTCTCAACCATATACGTATGTGAACCATGCTTCTCGTCCTTATACCATAAACCAAACTTACCGTTTGGCATTTTATGTACGCATGCATCAATACATTTGTCTGAAGACAATTCAAGAGTCAACTCATATTTGAGTTCCCATAAGTCCGTTCCTGAATAATGCATGATAAATCTCTGATGTCCCCAATCAGCCGGCACACCTTTAACATAAGACACATATACATGATAGCAACCGTTTTCAAAAATAACCTACGGTGCCCAAAAGGTATTACGACCCGGATTAATATCCTTAAGCGGTAAAATTCCTCTGTATACCCACGTATGTCCGCCATCCTGTGAAGAAGCAATCCCTATGTCCGTCCCATGAACCCATTCCACACCCGGTGAAGGAGTTCCTACTCGTCTGTTGGTATAAAGAAGCCACCATTCCTTTTCCTCTCTATTCCAAATTACAACAGGATCTGCCGCACCATCAAAAACCGGATCTCTAAAAAAGGGACTTTTTATCTCTTTTAACATAATAGACCTCCAAAAACGGCAGTACCGATAATTATTCTCATATCAATACTGCCGCTATTATCATTTACTGATTAAGTTCTGCTTTCATACATTTTTTGCGATATACTGCCTTATGTATAACTGATATCAAAATATATAAAAGAATGAAAAATGCGCCTGCCGCAAGAAGAATAATTCCTGCAAACAACACCGTATTCTTAGCTTCATCACCGATAACCTCAAACAATTCCTCAAGGAGTTCCTGCAATTCAAATGTCTTAACAATCCACTTGTTAAGAAGTGCCACCAATGCAAAAACTGCACCATTAATAATCATCGGAATACCTATATAGTTAAAGATTGCATATTTTCTTCTCTTTATCATTGAAAGAATTAACAATACAAGAAGTACTAAAACTGCTGCGAGTGCATACAGATACCATATCGAAGTAAGAATCCAGAACACATCAAACTCAGCACGATTAGCAGAAATAAAACCATAATAAAAATCATCAAATTCCTTGGTACAAAGTATTGCAACAGCTGCCGTCGCAAACATAACCGCTGTTACAACAAGTGAAAGAAATACACATGCAATTGATGACATAACTGTATTTCTCTTAACCATAAGTCTCTTGCGCTCTGCTTTCGCATCTGCCTTAGCAGCCTTAATCTCTGCCTTAGCTGCTTTAATATCTTCCTTCGCAGCCTTGAATTCTTCCTTTGCAACCTTAGCTTCTGCCTTAACTGCTTCTATCTCCTGTGCAGTAGGAACCACCGGTGCAGCTACGGGCATTGTCTCAGGCACAGGAACTGCTACAGGCGTAGGTGCAGGCTCTTCAACAGGTGCAGCTTCTGCCACTGTTTCTGCAACCTCTGCCACCGCATCAACTGTCTTTTCTACTGATTCGGCAATAGTTTCCTCTGCTGCTGCCACAGTTTCTTCTGCTGCATCCTGAACTTTATCTTCTGCAGCCTCTAAAACCTCTGTTACATCCTCTTCAACCTTTGCTACAGTTTCTTCAGCCACTTCTTCAACTGTCTCCACTGCCGCTACAGCCTCTTCCTTCACTGCTTCTTCAACTGTCTCAACAACTTCTGCAATATTCTCTGCCACAACTTCTCTCTCAATCTTTGTACCGCAGTTACCGCAAAAAATTGCACTGTCTGAAAGCTCTTTTCCACATACTTTACAAAACATGATTTATCCTCCCGTGTAATCATTCATTCTTGTTATGCCTATATTCTAGCACCATATTTTATAAAAGTCAAAATGTAAAACATCCGACATAAAATAAAGCTGTGCAAATTCTCTTGCACAGCTCCATTTATAAGTTATTTAGTTGCAACCTTAGGAATCGGCACATACTTCCAGTCAATATCAGAAGCAAAGTAGAAGCTTGTGTATGACGGCTGATTGTATGCCGTCTGCTGACAGGCTACCATCGCACGATACTGTGCGTCATGCATAAGTGTAAAGTCGGAGGCCAAGC
>JAZNXQ010000161.1:0-12438 GCA_045593945.1 Lachnospiraceae bacterium
TGGAGTGCAAAGATGCTTAAGGATGAATTTAATGTAGTAGTTAATATTATTCCTTCAGAAGCAGGCGTTCTCGAGACACGTATGGAATCAGGTGATATCGGTGATATCGTAATCTGGGGCGGCGAGGATAATTACAAGAAAGCACTTAAAGCAGGACTTCTTTACAACTGGGAGGAGGATAATCTCGTTCAGGAGTATGGTCCTTACATTTATGAAAACATGCCTTATGCATTAGAGAAGAATAAGCAGCTTACAAGCACTATTACAGAAGGTGCTTCAGATGCGCTTTACGGCTTCGGTCACGGAATTGCAACAGACAGTGCAAACCATGAGCCTTTCTTCTATACATGGGATATCCGTTGGGATTTGTATAAGCAGTTAGGTTATCCTGAAGTTAAGAACCTTGATGATTTGGTTGAAGTTTTCAAAAAGATGAAGGAAATCTGCCCGGTAGATGATAACGGTAACGAGACCTATGCAGCTTCACTTTGGCCGGATTGGGACGGCGATATGGTTATGTATGTAAAGGCTCTCGGAACAGCTTACTATGGATATGATGAGCACGGAATCGGTCTTTACGATTCAGACACGGGAACATTCCATGATGCGCTTAAGAAGGACGGACCTTACCTTGAGTGTCTTAAGTTCTTCAACAAGCTTTACCAGAACAACCTTCTTGATCCTAACGCAATGACACAGATTTTTGATACAATGGCAGAAAAGGTATCAGCAGGCGGCGTTTTCTGGTCAATCTTCAATTATTCGGGACATATTCCGTTTAACACTGAAGAGCACATTGCACAGGATAAGATGATGACATCACTTGTACCTGATGAGGCATCACCCATCGTTTACGGACAGAGCGTTTTCGGCGGTAACCGTATCTGGTCAATCGGTGCCAATACAGAATATCCTGAGCTTTGTATGGAAATTATTAACTGGCTTGCAACTCCTGAGATGACCATGACATACTTCTATGGTCCTAAGGATCTTTGCTGGTACATTGATAGTGCAGGTTATACTCACTTCACAGAGTTTGGTAAGAAAGCATACTTTGACAGAAGTACTTCGATGGAAGGCGATTACGCAGGTTCAGGTACATTTAACGATGGTTGTCTTCAGGTTAACAACACTATCTGGAGTATGGCAGCAATCAATCCGTTGACAAATGGTGAGTCTTACAATTACGAAGAGTGGAAGAGTAATCAGGTAGATCCTGCATGTAATACAGAAGCAGATTGGAGAAACCGTTTTAACGTATCTTCAACTCAGGAGTACATGGAGAATCATAAGTATAAAGTAGTTCCTGCATCCAAATTCTCAGCAGATTCTAAGTCTGATGAATTTGAGACAGTTTGGGAAAGTGTTACAGATGTTATTGTTACATACAGCTGGAAGGCTATCTATGCAAACAGTGATGCAGAGTTTGATCAGCTCGTTGCAGAGATGATTAAGCAGGCAGAAGGCTACGGCTATGCTCAGTGTGTTGAGTGGTCAGCTGAGCAGGCAGCTAAGAGATTTGAACTTGAAGAGGCAGTAAGAAAATAATATGAATTTTTTCAGTGTAGACGGTAAATTATACAAATTTATGCTTGGTTTGCTTAATGTATTTAAGATAAACCTGTTGTGGATTATATGCTCACTCCCGATTGTGACTTTTGGTGCGGCTACGATTGCGGCTTTTGACGTGACCATGAAGATGGTTGATGACGAAGAGGGCTACGTGGCGAGACAGTTTTTAAAAGCTTTTAAGTCCAATCTTAAAAAAGGAATACCGCTTGGATTGTTAGCTGTGGTATGTGCATATATTGTATGGTTAAACTTCTCGCTGTTTGAACAAATCGAAGGAAATCCGATACTTTTGCTTATAGTGGGAATGGTTGCGGCGTTTGTGTTTACATTATCGTTTATATATGCATTCCCGCTACAGGCAAGATACGAGAATACAATAGTAAAAACCTTGCAGAATTCACTTAATATTTCACTTAGATATTTTGGAAGGACATTACTTACAATAGTTATTTTGGCTGTTGAGATTTTGATTATTTTCTGGAACAGTACAACTCTTTTTATTGGAATTATAATAGGTCCGGTTTGTATGATTTACACGGTGAGCGGTTGTGCCAAGTTTATATTCAGGGAACTTGAAAAGGAACCGGGTGCCGTAAGTAATCCGGAACAAAGATAGGAGAAATATTCATGAAGAAGAATTTTGGAAAAAGAATAGTTTCTTTATTGCTTGCAATGACTATGATGTTTTGCCTTGGAGCATGCTCAGACGGTGACGATACAGAGACAACAACAACCACTGCCCCGGCAGAAGTTGAGACAACAACACCTGCTCCGACACCCGGCGTATTAAGGATTGCTCTTAATGTTATGTATAACGATGCTGACGGTGCATATTATGGCAACGAAGTCGGAGATTACATTGAAGTAACAGAGAATGGCCAGTATACACTTACTTTTGACTGTAACACACAGCTTTCGGATGATGCGAAGCGTTCAGGTATTAAAGCTCTTAAAAACCTCACATCAATCTACATCAAAGATCAGGATGTTACAAATGGTGTAGCCGGTAAATCAGCACTTGTATCCTGTGATATCAAATACGACAAAATCGTAGTAGACGGCACAGAATTCACAATTACAATTACAGAGCCCAAGAATGCAATCAAGTCTTCCGGTATCTTTGATACCAACGATCCTTTCAATTCATGGGACGGTAGCGCGGTAGCTGAGGTAGAGTCAGTAGATCATGTGCTCAACATGACTAACCTTACCAATCCCAAGAAGGTCGAAGTAACCTTCACACTCAGTAACCTCGTTTTCGAATAAATCTATATTGCTAAAAAGAAGCGGTCGCAAAGTTTTTGCGCCGCTTCTTTTTGTTTTCCGACACCCCGCTTTTGTACACTGCGCGTGCCTGCCATACAGTTTGGGTTTGGGGCGGATATTTAGTTTCCTCGCAACGTTTACGGTTTTAAGAAGAACTAAGGCTTTTTGCTTTCCACCTTACGATTTTGTGCCGCTCCAAGAAACTCTTGGAATTGGAGAAGTTCTGTAGGTTGGGATATATGTGTATTTTATATGCAAGGGGAAAAGGTACTTGAAAAACCTCGCTCCTTAGGCTCCGTGCGAAATCTCAAATAATTGGCTTGATTAAGTCTTACAGATTTCGTGACGGAGCCTTAGTAGCGCTAGGTTTTTCTCGTAGCGAGAGCGTGCCTTATACCCCATGCATATAAAATATACATATATCCCAACCTACTAGAACTTCTAATCAATTCCACTCAGACAACTTTGCGCGGCACAATTTGGTGCAAAGCTTAAAAAGCCAAGTTCATCTAAAAAACCTATGTTGCCTTCGGAAACTAAATATCCGCCCCAAACCCAAACTGTATGGCAGACACGCAGGATGTACAGAGGCGGGCACGGAGAGAGAAAAAGCGGCGCAAAAACTTTGCGACCGCTTTTTATTAATCTTCATTTATTTTGTGGGTTTTACGGAATTCGGCAGGGCTTTGGCCGACATACTTTTTGAATTTAATGTGGAAGTAGTCAACACTCCGATAGCCCACTTTTTCGGCGATGGCGTAGACCTTGGAGCTGTCGTTAAGGAGAAGCTCCTTGGAGTGCTCGATGCGGATGTGGTCCACATAGGAGTTGAAGTTCTCGCCAACTTTTTTACTGAAAATCTTGCCGAGGTATGAGCTGTTGTAGCCGAATAGAGGGGCAATATTTTCAAGGGTGATGTTCTTGGTATAGTTGTGATTGATGTAGTGCAAGATGTCGTCAAGAACGCTATCCCGTGTAGAATTGCCGATGGAGCTCATGATAATCTCAAATTGTTCAGTGAAAAAGAGAACAATTTCGTAGAGGAAGAATTTCTCGCTTATTATTCGGATAATTTCACTGTTGCTTGTGAACGGAATATTATTGTTCGGATATAAGTGGTTCATCTGCTCTTTGATACGCAAGTATAAGTCGGTAAGAAAAAGCTTGATGGAGGCGATTGTATCGGCTGCGTTATAGAGCTTTGTCTGTAATGAAGTGAGGACTTCGGCAACCATATTACGGTTAAAGGACTGAATATAATTTAAAAGCAAGTCCGTGTATTCATTTAACAGTTCGGGGCAAATAATGCTGGTATTGTTTTCAAAGGACGGTAAATCCATGTACCCGATAGTGTGCTGCTTCTGGGCGCAGAAGAAGCGTCGGTTGAGAAGCGTATCAGCTTCTTTATAAGATATGGGTACTTCTGTAAGTGAGTCGACACACGAGCCGTATGTAATAAAAAGCGAATCCAGCGGAGAATTATGCTGTGGTTTGTTGTCGCGCTCGTATCTCTCTAAAAAGTAGTTGAATTTGTCTATGGCAAACTGACCCTTTAAAAGGACAATCTCGCTGTTTTGTAGCGTAAGTGCGTCAAAAGAATCGTTGTCCTCATTGGTTACACGTAGTAAGTCTGAAAAACGATATGCCGCATCTGTTGTGTTAAAGCTGTATTTTTCATGAATAACAACCTGATATTTGTCGGCTGTCAAATGAAGTTCGTCCAGATTAAGCTTTGCAAAGTCGGCTGTACCGTTAAGGATGTCTTTTAAAATTGAACCTCTGGCTCTGCTACGGTAATCTGCAGTGGTACTCTCGGTGAGGCGGTCATTATCCAAAGTGGATTTTAATGATTTAAGAATATCTTCAAGCTCATCCTCGTCTATTGGCTTGGTGAGGTAGTTTTGAACACCGAGTTTGATGGCCTGCTGTGCGTAGCTGAAATCCGAGTAACTGCTGATAATGACAAATTTGCCGGTAAAGCCCTGCTCATTTAACCGCTCAATAACCTCAAGTCCTGTCATGCCGGGCATACGAATGTCCATCAAAACAACATCGGGCTTGAGCTTTAAAATAGTCTCGTAAGCCTGATTGCCGTTAGAGGCTTCTCCTTCAATTGTAAAACCGAGTGCTTCGTAATCACAGAGGAATTTAATTCCCTCGCGGATTATCTGCTCGTCATCTGCAACTAAAATTTTGTACATTACGCATTACCTTTCCTGTAAAGAGTAATTTTAAGTAATTATACTTATAATCGGAGCGTTTGTCAAATTTGTGGAGTGTTTTTTATTCAATTTAAGCGGTTGTTTGTGTGGTGCAAAAGTTGTAATATGGTGTTAATGTGGATAAGTATGAGAGAATTTAAGTATTATGTTCTTTTGAAGCACTAATCCCGGATTAAGACAAAATATTGGAGGACGTGAAAATGAAGTTTAGTAACGGTTGTTGGCTTTTTAGGGAAGGCTACGGATGTTTTTCACCTGCAGAAGTTTATTTTTCAAAGATAGAAGAGGACTGCGTGACAATATGCGCACCTACGAATAAAATTGTTACGAGAGGAGATACGCTTGGAGGAATTAACCTTACAATTAAGATTTCTGCACCGTTTCCGGAGGTGTTAAGGGTTCAGACTTATCATCATATGGGGCTTAAGGAGCGCGCTCCGAAGTTTGAACTTGCAGATATGCAGACAGGTAATCTTAAGGCGGAGGAGCTTGAAGACAAGATTGTTATCTGTAGCGGTACTCTCAGAATGGAGATTAACAAGGCAAATGCGGCATTTGCTTTTTACAGAGGCGATGAAAAGATAACTTCAAGCGGGTACAGGGACCTTGCTTATATGAAGACGGATTGGAAGGGCTTTGCTTATGACAAGGGACCGGAAGATGCGTATATGAGAGAACAGTTAAGCATTACCGTAGGTGAGCTTATTTACGGCCTTGGCGAGCGTTTCGGGGCTTTTGCAAAGAACGGTCAGAGCATTGATATCTGGAATGAAGACGGCGGTACGTCTACCGAACAGTCTTATAAGAATATTCCTTTTTATGTTTCAAACAGAGGCTATGGTGTGTTTGTTAATCACCCCGAAAAGGTATCCTTTGAGGTTGCAACGGAAGCCGTAACCAAGGTTGAATTCTCTGTTCCAGGTGAGAGTCTTGATTACTTTATCATTAACGGACCTTCCATGAAGGAAGTTCTTATGAGATATACCGATATTACGGGCAAGCCTTCGCTTCCTGCACCGTGGACCTTCGGCCTTTGGCTATCTACTTCATTTACGACGAATTATGATGAAGAGACGGTTAACAGCTTTGTGGATGGAATGCTTGAGAGAGGTATTCCGCTTAAGGTGTTCCATTTTGACTGCTTCTGGATGAAGGACTTTAACTGGTGCGATTTTACATGGGATTCAAGAGTATTCCCTGATCCGGTCGGAATGCTTAAGAGATTAAAAGATAAGGGACTTAAGATTTGTGTCTGGATTAACAGCTATGTAGGACAGGAATCGTCGATGTTTGAGGAAGGCGTAAAGGGCGGATATTTTATCAAGAGACCTAACGGAGATGTATGGCAGTGGGATATGTGGCAGCCGGGTCTTGCGATTGTCGACTTTACCAACCCTGAGGCGTGCGAGTGGTATTCTAAGAAGCTTGAAGCACTTATGGATATGGGTGTTGACTGTTTTAAGACAGATTTCGGTGAGAGAATTCCGACGGACTGCGTATACTATGACGGCTCAGACCCTGTGAAGATGCATAACTATTATACATACCTTTACAACAAGGTCGTTTATGACGTAATCAAGAAGAAAAAAGGCGAAAAGGAAGCAATTCTTTTTGCACGTTCCGCTACTGTCGGCGGTCAGAAATTCCCAGTACACTGGGGCGGAGACTGCTGGTCGGATTATGAGTCCATGGAAGAGAGCTTAAGAGGAGGGCTTTCACTTACAAGTTCAGGCTTCGGATATTGGAGCCATGATATCGGCGGCTTTGAGAGTACTTCAACACCTGATGTTTATAAGAGATGGTGTGCGTTTGGTCTTTTGTCGACACATTCAAGACTTCACGGATCAACCTCTTATCGTGTGCCGTGGGCATATGATGAAGAGGCTGTAGATGTTGTACGCTTCTTTACAAAATTAAAGGCTTCCATGATGCCTTATTTATACAGGAATGCCATTGAGACTTCAAAAACAGGTGTGCCGATGGTGCGCAGTATGGTGCTTGAGTTTACGGAAGACAAGAATTGTCAGTATCTTGCAAGCCAGTATATGCTCGGTGATTCTTTGCTTGTCGCACCGATTCTCAATGATAAGAGCATGGCAGAATATTATTTGCCGGAGGGAACATGGACTTCACTTCTTAGTGGTGACGTTAAGGAAGGCGGCAAGTGGTATAGGGAAGAGCACGGCTACTTAAGTATTCCGCTTTATGCAAAAGAGGGCAGTATTGTGGCAATGGGTGCAGTAGATAATGACCCTGTGTATGATTATGCGGACGGAGTAGAATTCAGGGTTTATGCCCTGAAGGACGGAAAGTCTGCCGAGACGGTTGTATATAATACAGACAATCAGGTTGATGCTGTGATTAAAGCTTGCAATGAGGGCGGAGTATACAAGATTAGCGTGGAAAGCGCTAAGGCATACAAGGTGGTACTTGTTAATGCAGGTGCTCCGACAGAGGTAACCGGTGCAGGCTATGAGATGGCAGGAAATGATGTAATTATTTCGGCAGATTGTGATAAAGAGATTGTTATTAAATACTAAAAGAGTTAAAATAAAAATAGATTTGTTAAGTCAAATTATTTTGGGACGGGTGCGCCCGTAACATGAAAAAGGCGGAATTTTATATGGAAAAATACATAGAAGAATTACTCGGTAAATTAACTCTTGAAGAGAAAATCGGCATGATTCACGGTGCCACGCTGTTTGAGACAAAGGCAGTTGAAAGGCTTGGAATTCCTGCACTTAAGATGTCTGACGGGACCATGGGAGTAAGGGCAGAGCATGAGCCTGACAGATGGGTTGCGGCCGGTAATAACGATGATTTTGCAAGTTATCTTCCGTGTACAAGTGCAGTGACATCTACATGGAACAGAGAGCTTGCGAAAAAGGCGGGACAGGTGCTTGGCGCTGAAGCAAGAGGCCGGGGTAAGGATGTTATCCTTGGACCCGGAATGAATATTAAGAGAAGCCCTCTGTGCGGTCGTAATTTTGAGTATATGAGCGAGGATCCGGAAGTGGTTGCAGAGATTGCAACGGCGATGGTTAAAGGAATCCAGGAGAATGATGTTGCGGCATGCGGTAAGCATTTTGCAGCGAATTCACAGGAGACGGACAGACTTTCGGTAGATACTCTTGTAGATGAAAGAACGCTTAATGAGATATATTTTCCGGGCTTTAAGGCGGCCGTGGAAGATGGTGATATGCTTACGATTATGGGAGCATATAACCGCTTAAACGGCGAGCATTGTTGTACCAGTCACAAGCTGCTTGATAAAGTTTTGCGTGATGAATGGGGCTTTGACGGTGCTGTTATTTCAGACTGGGGCGGTGTCCATGATACAGATGATGCGGCGGCGTCATCGCTTGATGTCGAGATGGACGTTACATATGAGTTTGATAAGCATTTTCTGGCTAATCATCTGATTGAGAAAATTAAGAGCGGCGAGATTTCTGAAAAGTGTGTTGATGATAAGGTTAAAAATATTCTTAGGCTGATGTACAGACTTAAGATGATAGGTGATAAAACGGCGGAGCGTAAGCAGGGTAGCTATAATACGAAAGAGCATCATGAAGCGGCTCTTGAAGTTGCGAGAGAGAGCGTAATTTTGCTTAAGAATGATGCGAGAAAGCTCCCGATTGATGTTTCAAAGGCCGGAAAGATTGCGGTTATCGGTGCCAATGCGGCAAGAATGCATGCGGACGGTGGCGGAAGTGCCGAGATTAAGGCTTTGTATGAGATTACACCGCTTATGGGCATAAGGATGCTTCTCGGCGGTAATGCGGACGTTAAGTATACACCGGGATATTGGATTCCGCTTAAAGAACGCAGACCTGAGATAAGCTGGCAGGCAGACAGTACCAAGCCTGTGGAACAGAGAGCGCAGATAAGACGCGGCGAGAATCAGGATGATAATGAGAGTATGAAGGCAGTATGCCTTGAAGAAGCTGTTAAGCTTGCGAAGGAAAGCGATACAGTGATTTTTGTGGGCGGACTCGACCATGATTATGATGTCGAAGGCCTTGACAGGAATGATATGAAACTTCCGTACGGACAGGACGAAGTAATCAGTGAATTACTGAAGGTTAAGCCTGATATGATAGTTGTTATGTATGCAGGCTCTCCTGTTGAGATGCCTTGGCTTTCCGATACTAAGTCGCTTGTATGGAGTTATTATGCAGGTATGGAGGGTGGCACGGCGATTGCGGAGGTGCTTTTTGGCAAGACCAATCCTTCCGGTAAGCTTGCGGAGACTTTTATAAAGAATGAGGCACAGTGTCCTGCAAGAACGGGTGTTAATTTTGCACTTAGCGGAAGCGTTACGCATGACGAAGGCGTGTTTGTAGGCTACAGACATTATGATACCGTGAATACGGATGTTAATTTCTGTTTTGGTCATGGTCTTTCTTACAGTAGCTTTAAGTACGAGAATCTGAAGATTGAAATGACTGATTATGCTGCGACATACGGAACAGATGGAGAAACGGACGACAGAGCAGTTTTGAAAGGTTCTTTTGACGTAATGAATGAAAGTGAAATTGCAGGCAGTGAGACGGTGCAGGTATATGTGGCTAAAAAAGATGCCAAAGAATTTGATATGCCCGCCCACGAGCTTAAGGCTTTTGTGAAGGTTAAGCTTGAGTCTAAGGAGACAAAGACGCTTGAATTTACTTTAACAGAAAAGGATTTCTCATTCTATGATGTTGAGAGTAAGAGTTTTTGTATGGTTGCGGGTGAATTTGAGATTCAGGTAGGTGCGTCATCAAGAGACATAAGGTTGACAAAGAAGGGAGAAGTAAAATGCTGTTTATAGGTATTGACCTCGGAACATCGGCAGTCAAACTGCTTTTGATGGATGAGGCCGGAACGGTAAAAAATATTGTATCAAAAGAATATCCTTTGTATTTCCCGCATCCGAGCTGGTCGGAGCAGATGCCCGAAGACTGGTACAAAGAGACGATAAGCGGTCTTAAGGAACTTTTAGAGGGCTTTCCGAAGGAAGATGTTGCGGGTATAAGCTTTGGCGGTCAGATGCACGGACTTGTTATTCTTGATGAGAATGACGAAGTAATCAGACCGGCGATTTTGTGGAATGACGGAAGAACAACGAAGGAATGTGATTATCTTAATTATGAGATAGGCAAGAGCACGCTTTCGGAATATACGGCGAATATTTCTTTTGCGGGCTTTACGGCACCGAAGATTTTATGGGTAAGAAATGAGGAGCCGGAGAATTTTACAAGAATTAAGAAGATTATGCTTCCGAAGGATTATATTGCATATAAGCTCACGGGCGTTCATTGTACGGACGTTTCAGACGCGTCCGGAATGCTTCTTCTTGATGTAAAGAACCGTAAGTGGTCAAAGGAAATGTGCGAGATTTGCCACATTACGGAGGATATGCTCCCGAAGCTTTATGAGAGCTATGAATGTGTGGGAACGGTGCTTCCGGAAGTTGCGGCGGAGCTTGGAATTAGCGATAACGTAAAGGTTGCGGCAGGTGCGGGTGACAACGCGGCGGCAGCGGTTGCGACAGGAACGGTAGGAGACGGCGGTTGCAATATATCACTCGGAACAAGCGGTACGATTTTCATTTCATCGGAGAAGTTTGGCGTTGATAAAAATAATGCACTTCACGCATTTTGCGATGCAAACGGTGCATATCATCTTATGGGGTGTATGCTCAGTGCGGCATCGTGTAATAAATGGTGGATGGATGAAATCATCGGAACGAAGGATTACGCAGGTGAGCAGAAGCAGATAGAGAAACTCGGTGAAAATCATGTATATTATTTGCCGTATCTTATGGGTGAGCGTTCACCATACAATAATCCGAATGCCAGAGCGACATTTATCGGTATGACGATGGATACGACACGCGCGGATATGACTCAGGCTGTGCTTGAGGGCGTCGCATTTGCACTTAGGGATTCCTTTGAGGTTGCAAAATCACTCGGTATCCCGATTACACGCACGAAAATTTGCGGCGGTGGTGCAAAGAGTCCGCTCTGGAAAAAGATTATCGCCAATGTACTTAACATCAAGGTAGATGTTCTTGAAACGGAGGAAGGTCCGTCACTCGGCGGTGCAATGCTTGCAGCGGTTGCATGTGGTGTATATGAAAGTGTTGAGACGGCGGCTAAGGCTATTGTTAAGGTGGTTGATACGGTGGAACCTGAGGCAGAGCTTGCGGCTAAGTACGAAGCAAGATATACGCAGTTTAAGGAAATATATCCGGCTTGTATACCGGTATTTAATATTATTACAAAGTAAAGGAGAACAATTATGAACAACATTCCTAAAGTTAAAGTGGGTATTGTGGCAGTGAGCAGAGACTGCTTCCCGGAATCATTGTCAGTTAACAGAAGAAAGGCACTCGTAGCAGCTTATGCCGCAAAATATGATGCAGCGGATATTTATGAATGTCCCGTATGTATCGTAGAGAGCGAAATACATATGGTACAGGCTCTTGAGGATATCAAGAAAGCAGGCTGTAACGCACTTTGCGTATACCTTGGTAACTTCGGCCCCGAGATTTCAGAGACACTTCTTGCAAAGCATTTTGAAGGACCTAAGATGTTTGTTGCTGCGGCAGAGGAGTCACAGGATAATCTTATTCAGGGTCGTGGTGATGCATACTGTGGTATGCTTAACGCAAGCTACAACTTAAAGCTTCGTAACATCAAGGCATATATTCCTGAGTATCCCGTAGGTGATGCTGACGATTGTGCAGACATGATTCATGAGTTCCTTCCGATTGCAAGAGCG
The DNA here is from genome assembly GCA_045593945.1 of Lachnospiraceae bacterium. Taxonomy (GTDB): domain Bacteria; phylum Bacillota; class Clostridia; order Lachnospirales; family Lachnospiraceae; genus SIG300. The sequence goes on from JAZNXQ010000161.1 coordinate 11,826, forward strand.
CTTGTAGGACTTTCAAGCCTTAAGATTATTTCTTTCGGACCGAGACCGCTTAACTTCCTTGCATGTAACGCACCTATTAAGCAGCTTTACAATCTTGGCGTAGAAATCGAAGAGAATTCAGAACTTGACTTGTTTGAAGCATTTAACAAGCATGCAGGCGACGCAAGAATTCCTGCAGTTGTTGCAGATATGGAAAAAGAACTTGGCGCAGGCAATAAGAAGCCTGAGGTTCTTGAGAAATTAGCACAGTACGAGCTTACACTTCTTGATTGGGTTGAGGAGCACAAGGGTTATCGTGAGTACGTTGCAATCGCAGGTAAGTGCTGGCCGGCATTCCAGACACAGTTCGGTTTTGTTCCCTGCTATGTAAACAGCCGTTTGACAGGCAGAGGTATTCCTGTTTCATGTGAGGTTGATATTTACGGAACACTCAGCGAGTTCATCGGTACATGCGTAAGTGAAGATGCCGTAACACTTCTTGACATCAACAACTCCGTTCCGGCATCACTCTACGAAGAAAACATCAAAGGTAAGTTTGACTATGAGCTCACCGATACCTTCATGGGCTTCCATTGCGGCAATACTCCTGCCTGCAAGATGTGTGCCGACCGTG
>JAZNXQ010000162.1:0-3167 GCA_045593945.1 Lachnospiraceae bacterium
CCTTCCTGGATAACATCCTCCGGCTCGCCTCCGATAAGAAAAAGCTTTCTGGATACTCTTCTTACCAACGACTTATACTTTTCAAGCATGTATTCCATGATTTCATTCTCGCCTGACTGCAAACGCACAATCAATTCTTCATCTGTACAATTAGAATACTTATTCTCCACCGTTTACCCCTATCCTTTTATCAAACCGTTTAAACAATATCGGGTGCATACAAACTTCCCCTTTTTAACCATAAACAGTATACCACATACTTTAAACATTTTCCACATAGATTATGTGACAAATGTAATACTATTTATGTATCCAATCACTATACATTTTAATTTTCACGTTGTATAATAATGCTATCATAAACAACAGGAGGAAACACAAATGGATAACGAAACTAAGAAATTATACAGATTGAGACTTGATAGAAAGATTGCCGGAGTATGCGGCGGAATCGGAAAATATATTAATGTTGATTCTAACCTTATAAGATTACTTTGGATTTTATTCTGTCTTGCAGGCGGTTCTGGACTTATCGTTTATATCGCAGCCGCACTTCTTATGCCTGAAGAGCCTCTTATGTAATTAAAATGCTGTAATTAAAATCAACTTACAAGATGATTTTATCCTTTGTTCGCTTGTTCCTCGTTACAGTTGTCCTTTCCTGTCGGACTAAAGTCCGCCATTATTAGGACAACTGTCTCGGAGATGCGTACAGTCGGATAGAATCATCTTTTAGTTTGATTTAATTACAGCTTCTATATCTTATAATTCATATAAACCACACCGTCTAAATTCTTCCACACAAACTGATAATCTTCAAAAATCATGTATGAATGCTCAGAGTTCTCCTTCGGAATCGAGACTGAACCGGGATTAAGATAGAGGAAATTATCCTTCATCTCACATGCCGGTACATGTGTATGTCCGTTAAGTAAAATATCTCCTGCTTTAAGTACCGGTGGCTTCGCCGGATTAAAAACATGTCCGTGCGTCGCAAAAATAATATTTTTTCTAATCGGCAGGATTGCATACTCTGCCATAACAGGGAATTCAAGCACCATCTGGTCTACCTCTGCCTCGCAGTTACCGCGCACACAGATAAACTCGTCCTTCCTTGCATTAAGCATCTCTATGACCTTCTTGGGTGCATAATCCCTCGGCAAATCGTTACGCGGACCGTGATAAAGCAAATCCCCAAGAAGCAAAAGCCTGTCCGCACCTTCCCTGTCATATGCCTCAAGCAATTTTTCACAGTAATATGCCGAACCGTGTATGTCCGAAGCTATCATGTATTTCATACAAATTACCCCTTTTCCTAGCTCATACGCTGTCTTACAATCTCGTATGCAAGAACACCTGCTGCTACAGACGCATTAAGTGAATCAATATTACCTTTCATCGGGATTGATGCGATAAAGTCGCATTTTTCGCTGACAAGGCGACTCACACCGTCGCCCTCGTTACCGATTACAAGACCGATTGGCCCTTTAAGGTCAAGGTTGTACATAACCTCTCCGCCCATATCCGCGCAGACAAACCACATGCCACGCTCTTTAAGCTCCTCTATAGTCTTGGAAATATTAGTTACCTTGGCAACAGGTGTATAATTAAGCGCACCCGCCGAGGTTCTTGCAACCGTCGCCGTAAGTCCCACTGCTCTTCTCTTCGGAATAATTACACCGTGTGCTCCCGCAAGATTTGCCGTACGGATAATCGCACCGAGGTTGTGCGGGTCTTCAATATTGTCAAGCAGGAAGATAAAAGGTGCTTCGCCTCTCTCCTCCGCAAGTTTAAACATATCGTCAATCTCTGCATAATCATATGCCGCCGTATACGCAATAACGCCCTGATGTTTGCCCGTTTCCGACATCTGGTCGAGACGTTCCCTAGACACATACTGGATAAGCGTATCGCCCTTTTTAGCCTCACGCACAATACTCTGAATCGGGCCATCCTGACAACCTGTAAGGATAAACAATTTGTCTACCGTTTTCCCCGAGCGGAATGCTTCAAGCACGGCATTTCTGCCTTCTACCGTAAATTCCTGATATCTCATTTAATCTCTCCTAACTTTGTAAAACCTAATTTTACAAGTTCAATTATTCTGTCCGTCCTACCTGTAAGATACAGATAACCCATCACTGCCTCAAAACCCGTCGCTGCAAGGTATTCGCCCATAGAAGCATTCTTTGCTTTTGTGTTGGGTTTTGAGTTGCTTCCGCGCTTAAGCGCAACCTTTTCCTCTTCCGTAAACTCATCAAAAAGGAGTTCTGAAAGCTTCGCCTGTGTGGCGGCCTTAACAAGGTTACTGCTTATACCGTGAAGCTTGTTTGCAGGCATATTCCCCTTTAAAACCACATGGGTTCTTACAAGCACCTCGTATATCGCATCACCGATATACGCAAGTGTAAGCGGGGAATATGTCCTTATATCCACATCTTTTTCGTTAAATGCTTGCTGAATTATACCGCACAAATCTATTGTACTTTCGTCCATTCTACGCCCTCTCTTGTATCTTTAAGGATAATGCCCTGTGCTGCAAGTTCGTCTCTGATTGCGTCTGCCTTTGCAAAATCCTTCTGCTTCTTAGCTTCCTTACGTTCTTCGATTTTCGTAAGAACATATTTTTCAAGCTCGGGATCAACTGATGAATCCTCTGCCTTTTCTGCATCTGCCACTGTAAGATTAAGTGAAAGAACTTCATCAAAGCTCTTAGCAAGCGCAAACTTTGTAGCATCATTCATATCTGCCTTAAGCATGTCGTATACAACTGTAATTGCTGAAGATGTGTTGATATCGTTTGCAAGCGCATCTTCAAATTTGGTTCTGAATTCTGCAAATTTATCCTGCTCGATTTCTCCGTCTTTCTTAAGCTCGAGAATTCTCTTTTTAAGCTTAATGTAAGCAGCCTCCACGTTAGCAAGAACCTCATAAGAAAATTCAAGCGGTTTTCTGTAGTGTGACTGGAGGCAGAACATACGATAAACAAGCGGATTAATGTTCTTGCTCTCAAGGAGTGATACTGTAAGGAATTCGCCCTTTGACTTACTCATCTTGCCTGATTTGTCATTCAAATGATGAATGTGGAACCAGTAATTACACCACTTGTGTCCGAGATATGCCTCACTCTGTGCAACCTCGTTTGTGTGGTGCGGGAAAATGTTATC
>JAZNXQ010000163.1:0-2872 GCA_045593945.1 Lachnospiraceae bacterium
CCGTCACGACGCACAAGTGTATTAACGCTTCCGATTCTCTGTGCGCGCTCAGAAAGCTCGTCGCAATATTTCATTACATCTTTCTTGTAGGGAATTGTGACATTAAGACCCTGCCAAGGATTTGCTATCTCATTTGTAAGAAAATCCTCAAGCTCCTCCGGTTGCTTCTCGTATAACAGATACTCGTACTCGCCAAGCTTTCCATGAATCTGCGGTGAAAAACTGTGTCCTAATTTTTCGCCCAAAAGTCCGCACTTCATTATACTACCTCCACATAGCTGCCAAGATACTTGAACTGCTCGCAGGAAGTGCTTAACTCATTCATTATCTGGAAAAACTCTTCCGAATAAACTGAAGTCTCCAAATCAAAATAGAACATGAACTCAAAATCTCTCTCCGGAATCGGTCTGCTCTCAAGCTTGGTAAGGTTGATTCCGAGAGCATAAAATCTTGATAAAATCTTATATAATTCACCGGGCTTATGCGGTATTGCCATCATTACACTGGTGCGGTCCGAGCCCGGATAAATCTCAAGCTCCTTGGAAATACAGATAAATCTTGTGTGATTGTTTTCCTTGTTCTGTATTGCAAAATCAACACATTTTAAACCGTAAAGACCTGAGCAGTTTCTTGAAGAAATCGCCGCAACATCGTTTCTGTCGCTTGAAGCAACCATCTTTGCCGCAACTGCAGTATTTTCACATACTGTGATTTTTGCGTTGGGATATTTCTTAAGATATTCACTGCACTGTGATATAGCCTGCTCATGAGAAAAAATCTCTTTGATATCTTCTGCGTTTGTATTTGGCTTAACAAGAAGATTATGATCCACCTTAAGGCGCAAGCTCTTCACTATGTAGAAATTGTATTTCATCATAAGGTCGTAAATCTTATTAACTGAACCTGCAGTACTGTTCTCAAGCGGAAGCACACCATATTTGCACATCCCTGAATCCACTGCCGCAAAAACGCCCTCGAAGTTAGAGATGTACATAATATTTGAGGTCTCCCCAAAAAGCTTATCTGCCGCAAGCTGTGAGTATGCACCCTCTACACCCTGACATGCAATAAGTGTATGCTTAGGAAGTGTCTGATTAGCTTTATCTGCGATAGCATTCTTAATAAATTCAGTCATTCCGCCCTTTGTATTGTTAAGTCTGCCCTGATAAGCCTTGCTTAAATCCATCATAACAGCAAAGAGATTACGGTCATATTCTTCCATTCCAGGTCTTGCCTTGCTTGTGACATCCGAAAGCTTTGCTCTCTCTCTCGATGCATCAAGCACAGGAAGGTTATTCTGCTTCTTATAATCCGCAATGTCCTTTGCAAGCTCCATTCTTCTCTCAAATAAATCAAGTAACTGACTGTCGATTTCATCTATTTGTTTTCTGTAAATATCAAGACTCATATTAGCATCCTCTCTCTTCCAAAAGTAAATCCATAATAACTAACGCCGCAACAGCTTCAATACACGGTACTGCTCTCGGCACTATGCACGGGTCATGACGACCTTTAATTTCAAGCTTCTCTTCTGTCATCGTCGAAAGTCTTACGCTGTCCTGCTCCCTGGCGATGGACGGTGTAGGCTTAACCGCTACTCTGAACACTATCGGCATTCCCGAAGAAATTCCGCCAAGGATTCCGCCGTGATTGTTAGTCTTTGTTTCAACAGCGTTATCCTTTATGCAAAAGCTGTCGTTGTTCTCAGAGCCGCGAAGTGTTGCGGTCTCAAAGCCGTTACCGAACTCAATTCCCTTAATCGCCGGAACTCCGAACATTGCCGCAGCGATTCTGTTCTCGATACCGTCAAACATCGGTCCGCCAATCCCTGCAGGAAGTCCTGTAATACAGCACTCGATGGTTCCACCGATTGAATCAAGGTCACTCTTTACTTCAGCGATAAGTGCCTGCATCTTCTCGCCCTGCGCATCGTTAATTACAGGGAATTCCTTATCCTTAACGTTTGAAAGTTCGCTCTGAACCTTGTCGGTCATATCGATTCTGTCATCATTTATATTACCGATACTGCTTATATGTGCCGCAATCTCAATACCCTGCTTTTTAAGGTACTGTAGACTCATTCCGCCTGCGATACATACGGGAGCCATCATTCTTCCCGAAAAATGCCCTCCGCCCGCAACATCCTGAAAGCCTTTATACTTAATCTGCGCGGTATAATCTGCGTGTCCCGGTCTCGGAACATCTTTAAGATTCTCGTAGTCCTTGGAATGCTGGTCCTTATTAAAAATAAGTGCCGTAACCGGTACTCCGCAGGTTACGTTACCAAGCACACCTGTAACAAATTCAGGCTTGTCGGGTTCTTTTCGCGCTGTCGAAAAAGCATTGCGTCCCGGCGCTCTTCTCTCCATAAATTTATCAAGTTCTTCATAATCAATTTCAAAGCCTGTCGGGAAACCGTCAATCGTCACACCTATTGCTTTAGCGTGTGATTGCCCGAATATACTTACCTTCATAGAATTACCAAATGATGATGCCATTACTTATATTCCACCTTTCCCGAAAGTCTGTTATAGTCCTCAAAAAATGCAGGGTAGGATTTGTTTACTGCTTCTGCATTTTCAATTATTACTTCATTTTTACATCTGAGTGCCGCAATTGCCGCCATCATGGCAATTCGATGGTCACCCGATGCATTTACCGTGCCGCCGACAAGTTCCGGCTTACCGTTAATCACAAGTCCGTCATCTGTCTCACTTACATCCGCTCCGAGAATGTTTAGAGTCTCTGACACAGTTTTAAGTCTGTCGCTTTCCTTAAGTCTGAGTCGCTCGGCGTTGTATATAGTGGTTTTTCCCTCTGCCACAGCCGCAACCGCCGCCATTATCGGAACAAGGTCGGGAATATCTGCCGC
>JAZNXQ010000164.1:0-1697 GCA_045593945.1 Lachnospiraceae bacterium
AAAGCTACGATATATCCTGAATATATGCCGGAAACAATTTTTCAGAGAAATTCTGTCTCCAGAGCAGATGATTTGATAGCGTATATTCGGGCAAATTCAGATATAAAGGTTATAGATCCCAAAAAGGAACTTTTTGAAGCAAAGGAACTTGATACCATATACTACACGCCAGATACTCATTGGAATGAACTGGGCGGATATGTAGGCGTGCAGGCTCTTTTACGAGAGTTATTTGGATTTGAGGATAAGCTTACTGCGGATAAGATAGTATCATATGAGGGCAGCAGGGACGGAGATTTAGCTAAAATAGGCAATATAACTGATATATATAAAGATACTCTGTTATACAAAGTGCCGTTTGAAAATCTTGATTCATCTTTTTATTCCGATAAGAAAATATACTGCATCGGTGATTCTTTCTGGGAAGCAATAGAAAAATATTTACCGTTCTATATTAAAGAGTCAAAATATGTGCATTTTAGTGAGCTTGACTGTATGAATATGTTTGAGTATGAGCCGGATATTGTTGTATGGGAACTCGTTGAGAGAAGTCTTGATATGTATCTGGATTATGACTACGTTAATAATGAACTTTATGATAGTGTTATCAGCAGATTATATAAGGCTTCTGACGGAGTGATATATTTTATGCCGCCGTCATTCGCTATTAATGAAGACGGTGTACGATGTTACAAAAATGACGAGGATGCCACAGATACATTAATAACAGAAGGTGGAACTGCGTATTACTTCGATAAGTCAGGGTACATGCTTACAGATTCTTATAAAGAGATAGGCGAATACACATACTATTTTTCGGCTTCCGGACGAGCGCATCAGGGCTGGCTTGAAAGTGGTGATGATTGGTATTATTTCGATAATGAATTTCACATGGTAAAAGACAACTGGATTCAGTCGGAAAGTGGTTTATGGTATTATATGACCGAAGATGGAACAATGTTAACTGATGCGTATACTCCGGATGGATATTATGTAGATGAAAGTGGAGTGTGGATAAAATAAAACTAAACAGGGACGTGGCCTTGAATGGCTTACGTCCCTTTGATATGCACCTGAAGGGAGTCGAACCCCCGACAACGCGGCTCCGGAAACCGCTGCTCTATCCACTGAGCTACAGATGCTAACCGTATCTATTTTATATGGTATTGTTAAAAAATGCAAGGGTTGTCTGGTGTTTTTTATAAGACAGGATTTGCACGGGAATGTTTAATTTAGACTTGCAATCATATATTCCGCTGGGATATAATTATATAAGAGGCAATATCTTTTTTATTCCTGCGTCTGTCTTTATGTACAGAAAGGAAACTATATGGAAAGAAAAAGATTTTGCGATCTTAATTTAACGGATGCTTTTATGTTTGGAGCTGCTATGTCAGAACCTGAGGTCATGAGAATTACGATGGAGGTACTTCTTGACAGAAAGGTGAATAAAGTTATTGTAAATGCAGAGCATACGCTTTTGTTTAGTTCGGACAGTCGTAATATTAGACTTGATATTTTTGCTGAGAATGAGGAAGGTGTTTACAATGTGGAGATGCAGGGGGAGGATGAAGGCAATCTTCCGAAGCGTATCAGATATCATCAGGCAGAAATGGATGTCATGAGTTTGAAACCGGGCGAAGATTTTAGCAGGCTTAAGCCTAATATTGTCATATTTATCTGTAAGTTCGATCCGT
>JAZNXQ010000165.1:0-15101 GCA_045593945.1 Lachnospiraceae bacterium
AAGAACTTCTAAAGCACTTGTGTTGTCTGCGAAAATCCAACAATGCCCTAAACTGTACCTATATGGCAGTGGGCAGGGCGGACGCAAAAAAGAGCAGGATGAAAATGTTTCGTATTTTTGCGAAAAATTTGAAAAATACTATAATGTAATTCGGAAATCGGTCGATAAATAATACAGATAAGTTTTTTACTAGTTGTGTAAAGGGGTAATTTTAGTGGCAAGCCTTATTGAAAATATGATTGCGATTTTGGAAGAGGAAGAGCTTTTGCATGAGAAGCTCATTGAACTTGCCAAGACGAAGGCCGGTGTTATTGTTAAGAATGATATTGAGGAACTTCAGCGTATTACGGCGTCGGAACAGGTACTCATGGATGGGGTGCTTGCGGCGGAGAAGCGCAGGGAAGAATGTCTTAAGGATATCAGTATTGTAATTAATAAACCGATGAATACGATTACCGTTACAATGCTTGCGGAGCTCATGAAGGGCAAACCGGAGATACAGAAAAGACTTATGAAGATTCATGATAATTTCGGTAAGATACTTAAGAATCTCAAGACTCTTAACGAAAGGAACAACGCTCTGATAAAGGAGTCGTTGGACATGATACAGTTTGACCTCAATCTGCTTACGGCGATGAGGCAGACACCGATAACTGCTGATTATGATAAAAATGCCGGTAATGTAGGAATGCACACTACAGGACGCGGAGTTTTTGATAAGATTCAATAAGAAGGGAGAGATTAGAATGCGTATAGATGCTTATACACAGATCAGTCAGCTATATCAGGCAAGCGCAACAAAGAAGACACAGGGTCCGCAGAGAACTTACGGTAAGGATCAGGTTACAATTTCTCGCGCAGGAGCAGAGTTTCAGATTACGCAGCAGGCGGTAAAAGATGCTCCCGAAGTAAGAGAGGATCTTGTTGCAAGTCTTAAGAAACAGATTAGCGACGGAACTTACCAGGTTAGCGGAGAGAGCTTTGCAGAGAAGCTTATGCAGCGCTACAACGAAATTAAAGCTTTCTAAGAGAAAGCACAGACTAAACAAATCGGCTACATGGATGTATTATAAGCGACAAGGATGTTGCGATGGGATTTTGAAAGGATGGTAGCTGATGGGTGGAATAACTTCATTGTATACAGGCGTTTCCGGCTTAAGAAGCAGTCAGACCGCCATTAATACAACATCGCATAATCTTGTTAATGTTAATACTGAGGGCTATGTAAGACAGCAGGTCGTATTTACGGATACGACTTATAAGAACGTGAGCAATGACGGTCTTAATGCGCAAAAAGTAGGTTTTGGTGTTAACCTTCAGGATATCAGAAGAATTAGGGATATTTTGCTTGATAAAGCCTTTCGTACAGAGACCGGCAGACAGTCTTTTTATGAAGAGGCTTTTCAGGCTGTGGATGAGATAGAGGGTATCCTCGGCGAACTCGACGGAGTTTCTTTCGGCACATATCTTAATGAATTGTGGGAATCTGTTCAGGAAGTCGAAAAGGATGCATCAAGTATGGTTGCCCGCTCTGCACTTGTACAGAATGCGGTAACCTTTATTAATCGTGCCAATGCAGTTTATGACGGACTCATTAACTATCAGAGCACGCTTAATACGGAAGTAATGAATAAAGTTAACAGAATAAATGAGATAGGTGATACCATTGATTCCCTCAATAAGCAGATTATGCGTATTGAGAGTACCGGTGTTGAAAGCGCCAATGATATGAGAGATCAGCGAGACGAGTTGATTGACGAGCTTTCATCATTAATCAGGACGGAATATGTGGAGGAACCTACCGGTATGGTACGCGTTCGAACAGAAGGCGTTGTTTTTGTGGATATAACAGGTGTTAACCATATGGGCTATGAGATGCTTGATACGGAAGTCGGTTCAGATTATTTTACACCCACATGGCCGGAACTTGGAGGAAGAAAGGTATATAATCTTGAAGTTGAGGTATCAACTGCCAAGAATAATGATATAGGGGCGCTTAAGGGACTTTTGCTTGCAAGAGGTAACAGTGCAGCGAACTATACGGATATTCCGAATTTGGATGATCCTAAGTATCAGCTTAAAGATGACAATGGTGATTTTCTTTATAATTATGAAGAGGATCTTGACAGATACAGAAGAATTATCGAGCCGTCAATTGTTAAGACGGTAATGGCAGAATTCGATATGCTTATTAATTCTATTGTAACGCAGGTTAATAATGCGCTTTGTCCGGATATATCGGCCACGGACCCGGATGTCGGTCTTACAATAGGGCAGACGCTAACAACAGCGGACGGACAGACAATTACAGTGACCAAGGATACGCTTGTTCTTAATACGCATTATAATGATGATGCAGCAGGATATGGTACGGATGATGACAGAACACAGGGGGCAGAGCTTTTTTCAAGAGACCACACCAAGAGATATATTGAGTGTACAGATGCAGCGGGTAATACTTACAAGGTTTATAATACAATAAATGAATTCGGACTTGAGTCGCTTTATACACTTGGTAACATTGATATCAATTATGATGTGCTTGATAATAAGGATTTGCTCGGACTTAATACAAGGGATGGTGCGGTAGATCAAAAGAGAGCTTCTGCACTTGCAATTCAGTGGGATACACCTTGTCTTAAGCTCGGACCGGATTATGTATCCTATGACGATTTTATTGAGTTTTATTCGGAGTTTACGGGACAGATTGCCAATGCAGGCGATTTGTACAACAATATGATTAATTACCAGACCTCGCTTGCAGGTGGTATTGACGATCAGAGAACCGGAATTACAGGAGTGTCTTCGGATGAGGAGCTTGCATATCTGATTCAGTACCAGAACGCATACAATGCGGCGTCGAGATATATTACGGTTATTGATGAAATGCTTGAACATATCGTAACACAGCTTTAATAACCGTCGGAAGGAGGCGTAACATATGCCATCAACATTTTGGGGACTTAACATTGCCACATCGGGCCTTAATGCATCGCAGATAGCGGTAAATACAACAACTCATAATATTGCTAATTCACAGACTAATGGTTTTTCGCGCCAGAGTACTAATGCGGCAGCGGCAGAGGCGCTTCGTACATATCAAAGCTTTGGTATGCAGGGTAGTGGTGTAACGGTAAGTGATATTACGAGAACAAGAGATTCTTACTATGATAATAAATACTGGAACAACAATGCAGAGGAAGGCCATTATGATGTAAAACATTACTATATGGACCAGATAGAGCTTCAGTTCAATGAGTTTGGTACAAGTACGACAGGTTTTACAACAATGTACGGTAACTTTTTTAACGCACTTGATGAACTTAGCAATTATCCGTCTGAGATTAATTACCGTAATGTAGTGTTGCAGTATGGTGAAGCTCTCGCAGAGTATTTTACCAATATTTCAACTAATCTTAAGACGATACAGAATGAATGTAACAACGAGATTAAGAATATTGCGGCACGAATCAATACATATGCCAATGGTATAGCATCTCTTAATGAGCAGATTAACACTCTTGAGATGAATGGCGGAAGTGCCAACGACTTAAAAGATAAAAGAGATGTGCTTGTGGACGAGCTTTCCAAACTTGTTTCCATTACGGTTATTGATGAGCTTTCGGATACGGGAAGTTCGAGCTACAAGGTAAAAATTAATGGTCAGATTCTTGTTGAAGGTCATAATTATAATGAACTTACGACTGTGCCCAGAACAGAAGTCACCAAGAGAAATGATGAGGACATGCAGGGCCTTTATGATTTGCAATGGGAATCAGGAGTTACGTTTGATCTTTATTATGCCGGACTTACAGGTGAGATTAAAGGATATGTTGACATTAGGGACGGTAATGACGGACAGGTTACCTTAACAGGTGAAATCGGAGTGGCATATAAGGGAATTCCGGATTATCTTGAAGAAATTAATGATTGGGTAAGAATATTTGCTTATGAACTGAATGAACTTCATGTTACGGGTGAGACTCTTGAAGGAGATAAGGCGGAACCGTTTTATATTTTGAAGGATATGACCTTGGAAGATCAGCAAAAAGAGGCTGACAAGGAAGGGATTTCACTTAATGAGTATATCAAAAATAATATGACAGCTGACAACTGGCGGGTTAATCCGGCTATAGCTACTAATCCGTATAAGCTTGCAACTACCGTGGATGTTTCGCAAGGCCCTGACAATCAAGATTTGGTTCTTAAACTTGCAGGACTCAGGGATGAGAGAATATATGTAAGCGGTAATGCTGAGGATTGTTTTCAGAGAATGGTTTCTGCGATAGCAATTAATACATCGGCGGCTAAGAATATGGAAGACAGCTTTACCAATATCGGTAAGGCAATTGTTAACCAGAGACTGTCGATTTCGGGTGTTGATGAAGATGAAGAGGCAATGGACCTTGTGAAGTACCAGAATGCATATGAACTTGCAGCTAAGGCACTTACTGTAATGGAGGAAATCCTTGATAAACTTATCAACGGAACGGCAGTATAAGGAGGGTAACATATGAGAATTACAAATGGTATGATGATAAATAACGCTCTCAGGGATATTAATAACAATAAACTTAACCTTGACCGTTATAATACACAGTTATCGACTGAAAAGAGAATACAGAAACCTTCAGAGGACCCTATTATTGCCATCCGTGCATTGAGATTCAGAAGCAATCTTGCTGAGATAGATCAATATCTTGAACGTAATATTCCGGATGCAGAATCGTGGATTAAAGTTACTGAGGATGCGCTTATTGGTGCAAGAGATATGACACAAAGCCTCCAGGAAGATTTGACACAGGGCGCCAATGAGACACTCGGAACGGATGAGCGAGATGCTATTGTTAAGAATCTTCAGGCGTACAGAGATCAGATTTTCCAGAACGCTAATGCCGATTATGCCAACAGAAGCATTTTTACAGGTTATAAGACAGCTTCTACGATGACTTTTGAGGCTAAGGATGAGAATATCAAATATGTTATAACACAGAAGTTTACATCGGGAAGTATGGACAGATATTCAGTTGTACAGAATAACGTTGCACCGAGCGAACTCGGACCGGTTAATGTAGATGAGATGCCATATATGGTAACTAACCATCGTGTGAGACTTGCATATGATAAGCTTGATATAGACGTTGCGAATGGAATAAATACGGGATTAGGTTTTACGGATGAAGACGGTAATGCAGTAGCAGGTCTTGAACTTGAGACGGTTTATCTTGAAAATGGTGTATATAAGAATGCAGCCGGTGACGAGGTTGATCCTTACGATACCTCTAACGGCAAGAATTATCTTATTGCAGATTCCGGGGAAATAATTTTCAGCGAAGATGGATATACCAAGTATGTTCAGTCAACTGAAAACGGCGGAGTATTAGAACTTACATATCAGAAGACGGGCTTTGAGAAGGGAGAATTAAAGCCTGAGCACTATTTTGAGTGTGAGATGACAACAGATACTTCAACAGAGACGTTTGAATATACAGGAGCACCGCAGGATATAGAATATACGGTTAACTTCGAGATGAAATTAAAGGTTAACACTGAGGGGCGTGATGTTTTTTCACATGATATTATCAGAGATGTGGATGAACTTATTAATTGCGTGGCACTTGTAAGTCAGATAGAAGAGAATATAACAAATATAGAGAAGAAGATAGCAGTATCCGAGGGTGCGGAGAAAGAGAATCTTGAGACTGTTAAAGAAGCACTTGAGAAAGAATTTGCTCTTGCCGAAGAGGTTATGCAGAAACGTTTTGAGGAAGGAATTACAGAATTCCAGCTTCACCAGCAGAAGTTCGATTTGGCGATTACAGAGGTTGGTAACAGAGGCGTTCGTCTTAAGCTTAATAAGGAGAGACTTACAAGTCAGCAGACCAATATTGAGGAACTTAAGTCAAAGAATGAGGATGCAGACCTTGCGGAAACGGCAATACTTCTTACAACATCCAAGGATGTATATGAAGCGTCGCTTTCAGCAGCAGCTAAGCTTACAGGTAATAATTTGTTAGATTTTATACGATAATGGAGGTATGAGATAATGAAGGTAAAAACAAGAATTTTCGGGGAAGTTGATATTGCAGAAGAGAAAGTGCTTACATTTGATAACGGAATAATCGGACTTGAAGAGATGAAGAAGTTTGTGCTTTTATACGATTCAGAAAAAGGCGAGGGTGATACTATAACGTGGCTTCAGTCGCTTGATGACGCGGATTTTGCGATTCCGGTTATTAATCCGTACCTTGTAAAGGAGGATTATAATCCTGTTGTTGAAGATGAAATACTGGCTACTATCGGCGAACTTAATCCGGAGGATTTGATGATATTTACAACTATTAAGGTTCCTGCTGATATTACCAAGATGACAGTTAATTTTAAGGCGCCGATTGTTATTCATGCGAATACAAGAAAAGGCTGCCAGGTAATAGCTGAGAATGATGATTATCTTGTAAGAGAGCCTATTTATGAGGCGTTAAAGAATGCGAAAGAAAGGGCAGGTGAATAAGTATGCTGGCCTTATCAAGAAAGAAAGAAGAAGCAATCGTTATCAATAACGATGTTGAAGTTGTAGTGTTGGAGATAAAGGGTGACCAGGTTAAACTTGGAATATCAGCCCCTAAATCAGTACCGATTTACAGAAAAGAAGTATATTTACAGATTCAGGAGAGTAATAAAGAATCTGTAAGTGCCGATGGAATCGAGGCATTACGTAATATTTTTAAATAAAATTTGGTTTCTGCTGTTAATTTTATGGGAATTATGTCCGATATAACTAACAGCAGAATATTTAATTTATAGGAAAATTCTAAATTTACATGGAGGTGCAAGAAATGTCATTAGATGGAATCAGAGCAGTATCATCATATCAGAACACACAGGCAGTAGCTGCTTCGGCACCTACACCAAGTGTTTCGGCTGCAGCTGCAGTAAAGGCAGCATCAGTTTCTGATACGGTGGCAGTTAAGAAGAAAGCAGTTTATGAAGGAGAAGAAGGAAGTGCTTATTCTCAGGGGGAAGGAACCAAAAAGAAACCGGTTTCAACAGCAGATTTACAGAAGACTGTAGACAGACTCAATGTCGAGATGAATAAGACAGAGTGCAGATACAGCTTACATGAAGCTACTAACAGAGTAATGATTAGTATAGTTGATAAGGATACTAAGGAAGTAATCAAAGAATTTCCTGTTGAGGAGGCGTTGGACAGAATATCCAAGGCACTTGAACTCGCAGGTCTTATTGTAGACGAGAAGTTATAAGGAGGTGCTTGTATGCCTATACGTTTATCGGGTATGGTTTCAGGCTTAGATACGGAATCATTAGTTAAGGAGCTTGTTTCTTCATATAACGTAAAGAAGGAAAATTTCGAGAAGAGCAAGACTAAGCTTGAATGGAAGCAGGAAAAATGGAAAGAATTAAATACAAAAATTTATAAGTTGTATTCGGGAAGTCTAAGTAATCTTAGAATGTCTCAGGCTTATAACAGCAAGAAGACGGTTGCTTCTGATGAGACTAAGGCAAGCGTTATTGCAGCTTCCAATGCAATTCAGGGATCACAGTCCTTGGAGATTTTGGATCTTGCAAGTACGGGTTATTTAACCGGTGCAGATCTCAAGGGTGATTTTACGACATCTTCTAAACTTTCAGACCTTGGTATTACAGCTGATACATCCATCACATTGACAGTGAACGGAGAAGCAAAAGAGATAGCACTTACACCGGATATGACAATAAACCAGTTTACGGAAGCTTTAAAGGCAGAGGGACTTAATGCGTCTTTTGATGCCAATAATCAGAGATTTTTCATAAGTGCCAAAGAGAGCGGTAAGGCGGCTGATTTTGAATTGTCAGGTGATACAGCGGCACTTAGTGCGCTTGGTCTTGATTATAATAATGCGGGTAGTGAAGCAGTTAAGCTTGCCGGAGAAGATGCGAGAATTCTTCTTAATAATGCAGAGTTCAAATCAACAAGCAACAATTTTTCAATTAACGGTCTTACAATTGAGGTTAAAGAGAGGACTACATCTGCAATAACACTCAGCACTAGTACTGATGTAGATGCAATTTATGATACAATCAAAGGATTTGTTAAAGAATATAACGAGCTTATTAAAGAACTTGATACTATATTTGGAGCAGATTCAGCGAAAGGTTATGAACCTCTTACAAGTGAAGAGAAGGATGCAATGTCCGAAGATGAAGTAGAGAAATGGGAGAAGAAGATAAAGGATTCTTTGCTCAGAAGAGATACGACAGTCGGAAATCTTTCTTCCATGCTCAAGAATACGATGCAGGCAACATATGAGATTAACGGAACCAAGTACAGTTTATCAAACTTTGGTATCGGAACACTCAGTTATTTTTCTGCAGCGGAATTTGAAAAGGGTGTTTATCATATTGATGGTGACCCGGATGATGCAACATCTTCAGGCAACACTGATAAACTTAAAGCCATGATTGCAGCAGATCCTGAAGCGGTAGGAGAATTCTTTAAGAATCTTGCGTCTGATCTTTATGAAAAAGTTGGCGAGAAGATGCAGGCTACACAGCTCAGTAGTGCATTTACTGTATATAACGATAAGCAGATGACTACAGAACTTACAGATCTTAAGAAGAAGATTTCTAATTGGGAAGAGTATGTTACGGAACAGGAAGACTATTGGTATAAGAAGTTTGCTGCTATGGAGAAGGCTATGTCAGAATTGCAGGCAAGTTCGTCATATCTGTCAGGTCTTTTAGGCGCTCCCCAATAATTATTACAGTATTTAGGAGGTTGTTTATATGGCAACAATGCAGAGTGCATATGCGACATATCAGAACAGCAAAATAATGACAGCCACTCCGGCTGAATTAACACTTATGTTATATGAGGGTGCCATTAAGTTTTGTAATATTGCGATTATGGGAATCGAGCAGAAAGATATTCAGAAGGCACATACCAATATAAGAAAAGTCCAGAACATTATTGCAGAGTTTAGGGCAACACTTAATCATAAGTATCCGGTTGCCGAGGATTTTGAAAATGTGTACAGATATTTGAGTGACCGTCTTGTTGAAGCTAATATCCGGAAGGATAAGGAGATACTTGAAGAGGTTCTTGTACATCTTCGTACTATGCGTGATACATGGAAAGAAGTTATGCAGATAGCGGGAAAACGTGCATAGAAATAATCGGACAGAGGTATATATATGGAGCATGAAACAGAATATGTACAGATAATGCTTGACAGTCTTAAGAAGAAAGTGGACATACTAAATCGTATTACAGCGCTTAATGCGGAACAGAAGGAGCTTATCCGTGCAGATATACTGGATTTGGAAGCATTTGATGTAACAGTAGAGAAAAAAGGCGAATGTATAGATACGCTTACGAATCTTGACAGTGGGTTCCAAAAACTCTATGATAGAGTTAAGGAAGCACTTGATGGTAAGAGGGACACATACAAACCCCAGATTCAGGAAATGCAGGATTTAATATCAAAGATTATGCAGCTCAGCATGTCGATTCAGGCAGAAGAGGAGCGTAACAAAGATACCATCAAAGCTCATTTCGCTAAACTAAAAAAAGAGGTTTACCAAATCAAGAATTCACAAAAAGTAGCCCAGAACTACTATAACAGTATGAACAAACTTAATTTCGTAGACCCGCAATTCTTAGACAAGAAAAAATAAACTATAGGCAGTTTCCAATCAATGGGGACTGCCTTTTTTATGCCCTCCGCCCACCTTGTCCGTCTGCCATACAGTGCAGCTTTAGGGTGGGGATTTGCTTTCGCTCGCAACACTTAAGGTTTTAAGAAGTGCTAACGCTTTTGCTTTCCACCTTACGATTATGTGCCGCTCCGAGAAACTCATGGAATTGAAGAGGTTCAAGAAGTTTGGGATGTATGCTAATTTTATGTGTAAGGTTTAAAGGCACTATAAAAGCGTCGCTACTTAGCGCGCGAGACGAAACTCATAAGTATATATAGCCAATAAGGTCATTGTTTCGTCTCGCAAGCTTAGTAGCGCTACGTCTTTTATCGTAGCGAGAGCGTGCCTTATAAACCTCACACATAAAATTAGCATACATCCCAAACTTCTGAACTTCTAATCAATTCCACTCAGACAACTCTGCGCGGCACAATTGGGTGGAAAGCTTAAAAGCGTAAGTACTTCTAGAAAACCTTTGTTGCCTTCGGAAAGCAAATCCCCACCCTAAAGCGGTACTGTATGGCAGATGGGGCGGAAAGCAAAAACAGGCAGCTCCCGTTGGTAGGAAACTGCCTGTTGTTATTTTTGTATTTAGTTGCGGACTTCGAGAAGTTTGTTCTTTAATTCGTTCTCAATCTTGCGGAGCTCTAATTCGGCTTCAGCACGTTTCTTACGGCCGTCTGACTGAATCTTGATTACTTCGTCGAAGGTTGAGATGAGTGCTTGGTTGGTAGTTTTGAGTGTCTCGATGTCTACGATGCCACGCTCTGTCTCTTTAGCTGTCTCGATGGTTGCCATTTTGAGAGTTGCAGCATTTTTCTTGAGAAGCTCATTGGTCATGTTAGTTACTTCTTGCTGTGCTTCTGCAGCCTGTGCGGAATGAGAAACACCGAGTGCAAGGACCATCTGGCTCTTCCAAAGAGGTATTGTGTTAACAAGAGTTGACTGAATCTTCTCTGCCATCAATGTATCATTGGACTGTACAAGACGAATCTGCGGAGCCATCTGAAGAGAGATTGCTCTTGTAAGCTCAAGGTCATGAACCTTCTTTTCAAAGCGATTAATAAGGTTAGCAAAATCGTTGGCAGCCTGAGCGTCTTCGGGAAGACCTGATGCTTTAGATTTCTCGATTAATGCGGGAAGCTCTTCGCTTTGGGCTTTCTCGAGGCGTTTCTTGCCTGCAAGTATATACATTGAAAGCTCTTTAAAGTATGTAAGGTTAAGGTCATACATTTTATCGAGCATTGCAACATCTTTTAATAAAGTAATCTGTGCATCTTCAAGGGCAGTTGAAATCTTGGCAACATTATTTTCTGCCTTGTCGTATTTTGCCTGAAGAGCAGTTACTTTGTTGGCGGTTTTCTTGAAGAAGCTTAAAAGTCCTTTGGGCTCGTCATCAACATCGAAGCTCTTGAGTTCTGTAACAACGCTTGAGAGCATGTTTCCTACTTCGCCAAGGTCTTTGGTCTGAACCTTATCTAAAGCTGTTCCTGAGAAATCTGCAATCTTTTTCTGTGCACCTGCACCATACTGCATTATGAGACTTGAGTTGTTAAGCTCAATCTGTGATGCAAAAGTAGTAATCATTTCGCGCTCTTCGGGTGTTAAAGTGCTCTCATCAAAAATCTGCTGAGCAGGTACTGCGGCATTAGCCTCAATCTCTGAGAGAGCTGCTGAAACCTCTGCTTCGGCTTCTGTCTGTACATCATCTTTGAAGGGCTCAAAGGTTAATGTAGGTGTTGCATTTGCTGAAAATTCCTGTAAATCCTTATCCATTATTATTCTCCTTTCGTTTCAAAAGCACTCTTTGTGAGACCTTCACGTGCGAGCATTGTTTCAAGTACTGAAATATCGGCGGATACATCCCAGGCAGTTGCTTGGAAAAGACTGTCGAAAAGCTTGATAAATGCATGGTTGATTGTGTCTAAAGTGCTTAAAATCTCTTTTTTTGCAGTGTTTATATTTTCACCCTGTATGGGCTGAATATCAAAATCACGATAAACTGTTATAAGTTTAAGAGTAGTTGGCATGTAATATTGTATGAATTTGTCGAGTTCAGGAAGCTGTTCGGGATGTTCATCAATATGCTGAAAAATCTTATCAATGGTAGTTTCAAGAGTATCAAGCTTAGATGAAATCTCTTCGTCCGGAAGCTCATCATTAATCTGACGAATCTTTTGGATGTATTCTGTTCCCTGTTTGATTACGGCATTAACACGGTCGTTTTGCTTCTTGGATTCATCGATTATGGTATCCTGCGTGCCGGTAGCGGCAGATTGGCTGTTTACACGGTTATAATAACCATCCTGTGCGGCCATATATTGTTGCCAGCTTGTATTGTTAGCGATAAAGCAAGTGTATTTCTCGTCGAAATGTCCTTCAAGGAACATGCCATCCGAGAGCATCTTTTGCAAATCGCGGATTACATACTGTTCGGAGCGTCCCACAGAACGTGCAAGTTCCGAAATGGAAGCATAACCTTTGCTACGAAGTCTTGACATATACATTTGGAATCGGGTGTATCTTTTGCGGATTGATGAACCACGCCATGTAAGTATGAGCCAAAGTGGTATCGACAGACAAAGTGCCCCGCATGTAACACTTAATGCTTCTACACTCGGAAGAGCCGAGCTTACAGCTGCTAAAGCAAGAGTGCCTAAAGACGAAAGGGCTGTGCCGGTAACACCGAGAGCATAATAAAAAGAACCTTTTATCTTGCCAACAGGTCTGTGAGGTATCGCTACGGCCGGTGTCTGCCTGGTTTGAGTATTGGCTGGTACCGAAGAAGTATTACGCTTAATCTGCTTAGGAGCAGTATCTCCTGTCGGAGGTTTATATGCTATTGTCTGTGAAGACATAAAACCTATGTGAACATTGTTTCGCGGAGCAGAATTGTTCGGCGTTACAGGTGTCTGAGTTTTGTTAGGAACAGGTTGTTCATCCACCGGTTTATAGCGGAGACGATATCTGAGCTCCTCAAGTGCACTGTTAACCGATGAGGTTATGTCATTATTTAAATTGGTGAAGTCCTTAGATTCTATTGCGGACTGGACCTTGTCTCTTATTTCTTCTTTTAAATTTGAATTGTTGTTATCCATATACCCCTCCGGATGTGAAGTGACTCGCGCTTTGCGCAAAGCAGGCAGACTCGCAAACACGCGCTCCGCGCTTTCACATCTGCTTCGCAGATGGTTTGCTCGTTGAACGCGCCATAAAAACAAATGCCGCTTCGCGTCGCTTGTTTTTATTAGGCGCTGTTCATATTATACCCTATCGAATTTTCAAAATCAATATGCTTTATGTCATATCGGAGGTACGGATGTAATAAAAACAGGGCCGTTTTGCAACGGGCCCTGTTTGGGAATTTTGTTATTACGGAATCCAGTATCCGTTAGGGTCGAATGAATAAACTGTACCGTCGATATTTTTTTGACAGTTTGCAAGCATTGCTCCCGTGTCAGGCATGAGGTAAAACCAGTCTTCGCCGAGTTCAAGCCAGCCTGTTTGCATTGCACCGGTGGTCTTGTCAAGATAGTACCATGTGTTATTTAAAAGAACCCATTCTTTCATAAGTGTACCATCGATATTAAAATAGTAACGGTTTTCGTTGATATCCTTCCAACCTGTCTGCATTACACCGGAAGCATCGAAGAAATAAGTAACTCCATTGATGGTTTGCCAGCCTGTGCGCAGAACGGCGTCGTTACCAAAGTAGTAGGTTTTGTTGCCAAGAGTGGTAAAACCACTTGCACGGGCACCGCTTTCGTGGAAATAATATTGTTTATCGTTAATGGTCTGCCATCCGGTAAGCATATCACCGTTGCCGGGATTAAGATAGTACGTACCGCTTGCGATTGTGAGCCATCCGATATGCATCGTACCATTTGAGTTCAAGTAATACCAATCGTCCTTATATTCAAGCCAACCGGTGGCCATTTTGCCGTCGGGGTTAAAATAATACCAGGTGTTGTTAAGTAGTGCCCAACCGGTATGCATACGGCCGGTTCCGTCAAAGTAATATTTGGCACCGTCTATGGTTTGCATACCTGTTACAGGTTTGAAGTTCTTGTGGTAATAGTAAATGCCGTTCTTGATACACCAACCGTTCTCTACAATGATGGAAGAATAGTCTTTGTAAAGATAGTTAATATCTACATTACCGCTTATTCCATTAACTCTTCCTGTGTTGCTTGCCTGCCAGATATCATATTTTTTGTAGGTGCAGAAACTGTTATATTGTGCAACCCACAAATCATATTTGATTGCAGATGTCTGGATGAGGCTTGAAAACCAGGTTTTGCTTCCGTATACAATGGGATAATAGCCTGCAGCTTCAATTGTTGAACAAAATGCATTGGCTATTGCGGCAAGTTCTGCAGGTGTCTTGGATTTGTGTACGCTGTCCTCAATGTCGATTGCGACAGGGAAGGACACGGTGTAGTTCTTAATCTGACTTATTACATAATTAGCTTCAGCAACAGCCTGTTCGGGTGTTGTTGCATATGAGTAAATATATACACCGACTTTTAAGCCTGCATTTCTGGCGCCTGTCATGTTATTACGGAACTGTGCATCCAGAGTGTAGCTTGAATTGCCGGATACTCTTACGAGGGCAAAGTCAATTCCTGCATTTTTAACGGCACGCCAGTTAATTGTTCCCTGATAACGCGATACGTCAATACCTTTGCTTATAACACCACTTAACCATTGACCGTTACCATTTACATAATAACCGTCAGGGGTACGGGTATTTGTAAGAACGGTATTGGGATTGGTAAAGTAATAATCATAGCCGTTGATTTTATGCCAACCGGGGGTAGTGGTCAAAGCGCCGCTTGCGTCAAAGGTGTATGTACCTTCGGGAAATCTTACATTACCCGTGGCCATTTTACCGTTGCTGTACAGATAGTACAGATGACCGTTGTCGGTTAAAAGACCGGTTTGCATTGCACCTGAGGTTGTACCAAAATAGTACCAGCTTCCGTTAAGGAAAGCCCAACTCTTATGCATACTTCCGTTTGCAGTATAATAATACTTGTTACCGCCGGAAGTAACCCAGCCTGTGGCAGCATGTACGGCACTTGCAGAAAGCAGGCAGAAAGTACACGCCATAAATGAAACAATAAACAATTTTTTTGCTTTCTTCATTCCATTCCTCCTTTATAATGTGTGGAAAACAGTTTTGCGGAAAATGAATGCCAAATTCCGCTATATTACACCATAATTATACCTTAAATACGACAGGATGTATATTACAAAAATATGGTACATGTGTAGTAAAATCGGACTATTGGAAGAAATGGTGTGTTAAGGGTGTCGATATCTGTCGAGCGATTGAGATTTACAAAGAATACTCGACAGTATACAATAGGGATGAGTAGGAGGTATGAGCGTATGATGAAATT
>JAZNXQ010000166.1:0-4253 GCA_045593945.1 Lachnospiraceae bacterium
GTAGAAGAACACAAAGGTTATCGTAAATATGTAACAATCGCCGGAAAATGCTGGCCGGCATTCCAGACACAGTTTGGTTTTGTTCCCTGTTATGTAAACAGCCGTTTGACAGGCAGAGGAATTCCGGTTTCCTGTGAAGTAGATATTTACGGAACACTTTGGGAATTCATCGGTACATGCGTAAGTGAAGATGCCGTAACACTTCTCGATATCAACAATTCCGTACCGAAGGATATGTACAAGGAATCAATCGAAGGCAAATTCGATTACAAGCATACAGATACATTTATGGGCTTCCATTGCGGAAATACATGCTCAAGCAAGCTTTCAAGCTTTGAGATGCGTTATCAGCTTATCATGGCAAGAAACCTTCCTGTAGAGGTAACTAACGGAACACTCGAAGGTGATATTAAGCCGGGCGACATCACATTTTTCCGTCTTCAGTCTACGGCAGACTGCAAGATCCGCGCATATGTTGCACAGGGTGAGGTTCTTCCTGTTGCTACACGTTCTTTCGGAGCAATCGGTGTATTTGCAATCAAGGAGATGGGAAGATTCTATCGTCACGTGCTTATCGAGAAGAACTATCCTCATCACGGTGCAGTTGCTTTCGGACATTACGGCAAGGCACTTTTTGAAGTATTCAAGTACCTTGATGTGCCGATGGAGGACATCAACTATAACCAGCCGGTAAGTGTACCTTACCCGACAGAGAATCCTTTTGCATAATCAAAGAAAAGCTATAATCTAAAATATATGTAAAAATAAGAGACAAAATGTTATTGTATCGTTAAGATAACGTAACAGTTTTGTCTCTTGTTTTTTATTGGGTTATGCTTTTTTACGGGCTATTTTATCTGCATACATTTCTTTGTCGGCAGCTGAAATAAGATTTTCAACATTTATGTCGTTTTCAATTCGCTGCGAGTAGGCACCGATGCTGAAACCTACGGAATAAGCTTTGTCATGAATGCCGGGTATTTGGCCTAGGGCATCTGTTATCTGACCTCTAATGCTTTGGATGTCGCAATCGTTGTCGTTATTGGCAAGGAAAGCACATGTATATTCATCGCCGCCAAAACGGGAACAAATTAAGCCGTCCTTTTTGATAGTGCATAGAGAATGGGCTAAAGAAGTGATTGCAAAATCACCTTCATCATGACCGTAATTATCATTGATTTTTTTGAGGTCGTCAAGGTCAATGCACATGATATACAGATATTTGCCTATATTGCATTTGTCGTTGATGATATCGGTTATTATTTGGAAAAAGCCGCGTCTGTTATATATGCCGGTCATCGGATCCTTGAGTGACAGCTGAGCGATATCGTCATAGGCTTTCTCCAAGGTACGGTTAACCTGATTAAGTACGTAGTTGTGAAGAACGGTGTTAATGGAATGTGTAAGGAACATCGCAAACTCATTACATTGCTGTACTTTTCTGTGATCAAGGGTGTTGAACTCGTCAACTGTATAACCATACACCTGCTTGCCGGAACTTAAAAGTCTTACTATAAAAGTGGTTCCCGGCCTCTTAATGAGCGAGTCAAAATCAGGAATAAAATCATTAACTTTAAATTGTTCATGAGCTTTTGAAAAAACCTGTTCGCTGGTGTGAAGCATGACTGTCATTTTGCCGAATTTACCGGTAGTGTTCTTACAATGCTCGAGGCTGATGTTGTTGCCGGTGAGCTCTGACTTAATGCAGGCAAAACGAAAATGGTCGTTCCAAAGTTTGACTGTCTCGGGCAACATACGGATAATGTCTTCGATGCATTGTCCGGTCAAAAGATTGGTAACCAGAGTATTCATGGCTTCGGTATGCCAGGTGGAATCATTAACGGCATCAAATAACTCAGAAATAACCTTACTGTGACTGCTTTCCATGAGACTCTTGCAACCACAGGACTGCGATTTTAACATGGTGTAGTTAATCATGTGATCGCAGGGAGAAAGAATGCCTCTTTCACGAATTTTGCGGACCTGTTCCATGATAAATTCCACTGCTTCTGTGTAGTTGGGAGCACAAGTGGTTATGGAGGGTGAATTATATCGTCCGGATTGTATTCCGTCAAAACCCGTTACAATAACATCCTCGGGAACCTTATAGCCGCGCTCGGCAAGTGCGGAGCAGGCTGTAATTGCCATGGAGTCATTCGCGCATATGATGGCGTCAGGTGTGGGCAAATTACTGTCCATGAATTTTTGCATTGCCTGATAAGAGGGCCTTTCCCAAAAATCACCATATCCGAGGCGTTCTTCCTCGAATTCGATGCCGTTTTCTGCAAGAACTTCTTTATAGATGGCGATACGCTCATCGGAAAAAGAGTTGCCTTTTACACCGGCAAGCATATTGACGCGCTTGGCAGCATGGCCGCAAACAACATGTTCAACAAGATTGCGGAAACCGTTCTTGTAATCAAGGAGTAGGTTGTAGCAACCGTCAATATGTCCGTCTATTGAAAAAACAGGAATATTTTTAATGTTACATAATTTTACGATTTTTTTAATGAGATCGGGGTTTTTAATTGTTTCAGTCAAAATAATCATACAGTCAAGGTCTATGTACTTAATCAAATCGAGGAGTTTGGATTCCCCGAGTGCACTGTCTTTCTCAAAAGCAGAATTAACTGACGCGGAAAACGCAATTGTTGTGTAGCCATTCTGCAATGAAACCTCTCGAAGAGATGTCAGAAAGCGTATTAAATCCTGTTGAAAAAGGCCTGTGCCGCATACACCGATTAGTTTGTGTTTATTGTTCATGTTTTACCTCGCTTGTTTTTCTCTTGAACTGTTTATAGTATACCATATGGATTCTATATATCCAATAAGCTTTTTAGTTGTCTTTTGCCTTAAAAAATCAACATTATCTGTTATTTTTGATGTAAAATCGCTTGAATTATCTCGGTTGTACGGTGGAGGAAGATGGTGGTAAACTTAATAATATAAGCATAATGGAATGGGAGGCTTTATAATGGCAGAAAACAGATTGGTTGGGGATTACCCCGTTATTGGTATCAGGCCTACGATTGACGGACGAAGAGGAGTGCTTAAGGTTCGTGAGTCTTTGGAAGAGCAGACAATGAATATGGCAAAGTCTGCTGCAAAATTATTTGAAGAGAATTTGAAGTATTCAAACGGTGAGCCGGTTAAGGTTGTTATCGCGGACACAACTATTGGTCGCGTTGGTGAGGCTGCTGCATGTGCGGCAAAGTTTAAAAAAGAAGGCGTGGACATTACTCTTACGGTAACACCCTGCTGGTGTTACGGTGCGGAGACGATGGATATGGATCCTATGACTATTAAGGGTGTATGGGGCTTTAACGGAACGGAGCGACCCGGTGCAGTTTATCTTGCTTCCGTGCTGGCAACACATTCGCAAAAAGGACTTCCGGCGTTCGGAATATACGGAACCGACGTGCAGGAGGCAAATGATACAAGTATCCCTGCAGACGTTGAAGAGAAACTTTTAAGATTTGGTCGTGCGGCTGTTGCGGCAGCGACCATGAGAGGCAAATCGTATTTGCAGATTGGTTCTATCTGTATGGGTATCGGTGGTTCCATCATCAGTCCTGAATTTATTGAAGAATACCTCGGAATGCGTGTAGAATCTGTTGATGAGGTGGAAATCATCCGTCGTATGACAGAGGGTATTTACGATAAGGCAGAGTATGAGAAGGCACTTGCATGGGCAAAAGAGAAGTGCATAGAGGGCTTTGACAAGAATCCCGTGGAACTCCAGAAAACACGTGAGCAGAAGGATTCTGATTGGGAGTTTGTAGTTAAAATGATGTGTATCATCAAGGATTTGATGAACGGTAATAAGAATCTTCCCGAAGGTTGCGAAGAGGAAATGGTTGGACATAATGCTATTGCGGCAGGTTTCCAGGGACAGAGACAGTGGACAGATTTTTATCCCAACTGTGATTTTCCGGAAGCGCTTCTTAATTCCTCGTTTGACTGGAACGGAGCGAGAGAGCCGTACATACTTGCAACGGAGAATGATGTGCTTAACGGTATCGGCATGCTTTTTATGAAGCTGTTGACCAATCGTCCGCAGATGTTTGCAGATGTGCGTACTTATTGGAGTCCCGATGCGGTTAAAAAGGCTGCGGGCTATGATTTGGTTGATAAGGCAAAAGAAGCAGGCGGAATTATTCATTTGATTAATTCAGGCGCATGTTGTCTTGATGCTAACGGCGCGGCTAAGGATGCTGACGGTAATGCTGTTATGAAGCCCTGGTATGAGGTGA
>JAZNXQ010000167.1:0-3615 GCA_045593945.1 Lachnospiraceae bacterium
AACCTGAAATACTCGACCGCAACCACACCGTCAGTCTTCTGCTCTCTATTTATACAAAACAGGCCGGCCTTTACACCTACCCAACGTCCGGGAGTTGTTTTAATCTTTTCTCCTGTGGCAATCCACTGCACTCCGGTATCATCGGCATTTTTATCCTCTGTATTAAATTCACAACAATATGCAAAAGAAACCTCATCATCTGCAACTATCATTTTTAAAATAATCTCGTTGCAATCAATCTCCTCATACATATGGACACATTCATTGTTTTTCTGCCACTCGCCCGTTATCTGAACAATTCGTTTCTTATCCTCAAGACAAATCACACCAAATCCCGTATAAATACCACCAAGCGAAATCATTCCTGCGATATCGCGATTATCGGTAAGTCTGCTTAAATCAATTCTTGTGGTTATATTAAACCTCGGAGCCGGCCATTTCTGCAGTAAAAGATTGCCTGCATCATTTAAATTACCCCGGATATACACACAGTTAAGTTCTAATCTGCTATTTGCAAAGTCCGGCTTATACCATTCTTTTTTATAATTGGAGTTCCACTGCCACTGCAGTCCCAACGTATCTCCATCAAACTCGTCACTATCCTCAGGTGCATACGGTTCACACACAAAGCCTGTATCCGGCTTGCAATATGACAAAACCGGTTCCCCACAGCCTTCACTATTCTGATTAATACCGATAACAGGCCAATCATCTTCCCAATGCATAGGCTGAAGATGCACAACACGTCCGGCATTTCCTACATCTTGAAAATGCAAGAACCAGTCTTCACCCGACTTAGTATCAACCCACGCGCCCTGATGTGGTCCGTTGACAGTGCTGCTTCCCTGTGCAAGTACAACCTTTTCTTCATACGGTCCCCAAATACTTCGCGAACGCAAAACAAGCTGAATACCCTCAGCAACGCCTCCTGCCGGTGCAAAAATATAATAATAGCCGTTACGTTTATATAGCTTAGGGCCTTCCGTGGTTCTCTGCCCGGTCAGATTACCATCGTATACATCCTTGCCTTCATCTATGGCTTCCAGACTATGCACATCAAGCCTGCTAAGTCTGAGAACATTATTAAATCCTATTCTGCTTTTGGCAAATCCCGACACCATATATACCTGTCCGTCATCATCCCAAAAAGGACACGGATCAATCCACCCGACCGCCTTCTTAACACAGACCGGCTCCGACCACTTACCAAACGGATCAGCCGTCCTGCATACATAAATACCCTCATCCGGCATTGGAAAGAATACATAATACATACCGTCATGATATCTTATTGCAGGTGCCCACACACCTTTTCCGTGTGCAGGCACATCATAATACTCAAACGGCAATTTATCAAGCACGTAATTAACAACCTTCCAGTTTACAAGGTCCTTGGAATGAAGAACAGGGATTGCCGGCGTATTACAAAAGCTTGATGATACCATAAAATAATCATCACCCACGCGTATAGCGTCCGGGTCCGAATAATCAGCATATAAAACCGGATTAATATATGTTCCGTTACCACTATCGGCAATCCATAACTTTTCACTCTTCATCTTGTCAGTTCCTCACAAAATTTACTTACCGCATACAAAACTATACAAAACTCATTCTGAACTTCCAACTAAACTCTTCGTCATCCATGCGATACTGAGGAAGCAACTCCGGTCCGCATGAATTAGAACCAACACCACTCTGTTTATAATCAAGACAAAGTGTAAGATAATCCGCCTCACAAAGCTCATAATTATGCTTCTTAGTCTTTAATTCCTCAATCGCATAGTATGACGCATTAAATCCAAACGGTTTCTCACCATCGAACCTTACAGTCTTGGTACCGTCACTGACTTCCACATATCTGCAACCGCAATGGCTTCCGTTCTCCTGAGGTCTGATATAATCCTCATGAAGTGCCGCCACACTACTCTCAAAGCACTGTAAATAGCTTGCATGATGCTTGTCAATATAACTCTCAAACGGACCGTAGCCATAATAACGCACCTTAGAAAATGCCTTCGGCATCTCCATCTTAACTCCGAATCTCGGAAGGAAAACATATTGTTTATTCTTCTTGCCGTCAATTCTGCAATCAATCGTTCCGTCCGGATATACAATCCACTCTGAATCCAATTGCAAAAGTACTGTCTGTGACATAGGTGCAAGTCTGAGTGTTGCTTTTATAGATACATACTCTTTGTCATTCTTACACTCCGTTCCGATTACCTTAACGCAGATATGCTCATAATCAAAACGCTTCCATTCACGAATAATATTGCGATCATTGTCAGTAGGCGCCCTGAAAATATTATATTCCATCGGGTTTTCAAGAAGTTCACAACCGTCTTTTTCAAGAGTAAGCCACATACCTTCTTTTTTACCGAATACATATTTGAATTTCTCACCATTTAAAACATACGCTTTCTCGGTTTCGCAGGCCTTAACTACGCCTTTATAACTAACCGGTGAAAAAGATGTCTGTGCTTCTTTAATTATAAATTGGTCAAAACCAAGCTCGCTGTTCTTCGCAACAAGTGCTGTCTTAACAAGTTGCTTATAAATAAGTCTTACAGATATATTCTCTGCATTCTTAGGAAACTGTCTGTTCCACTTAACAATACCTGTTTCGTGAGGCTTAACGTTCGGACAAATAAGTTCGCCTTTTTCCCTAAGTTCACCATCTACGCAGATTTCGTAAACAAGCTTGATTGCATCTTTAAGATTTGTAAAATCAAGCATGTTTTTTATGCGGATGCCTTTGGTAATGTCTCCGTCCACAAGTTCTGCTCTTGCAGGTCTTGTAACATTACGAAGTTCAAGAAGACCCGTATGCGGACGTCTGTCAGGGTAAATAAGACCATCCATACAGAAATTACCGTCGTGCGGATACTCTCCCGAATCTCCGCCGTAATAAAACATTGCTTTGCCGTTTGCTGCCTTGCCCATATAGATTCCATGGTCACACCACTCCCAGACAAAACCGCCAATCATACCGTCATATTTGTAAATACGCTCGTAATAATCCTCAATATCTCCGGGGCCGTTACCCATAGCATGCACAAACTCACAAAGGACATAAGGTTTTTTAACCTTATCATCTGCAAAATAGTCATCTATTTCTTGCGTAGACGGATACATTCTGCTGTACACATCTGTAATATCTTTAGCCGACTTCGGGTCCCATCTCACAGACTCATAATGCACCGGAATTGCCTTGTCATATGACTTAACCCACTTTCCCGCAAGCTCAAAATTCTTGCCGTAACCTGCCTCATTACCAAGTGACCACATGATAACACTTGTTCTGTTCTGATCTCTTATTACAGAACGTTTAACTCTGTCAATAATCATTTCACGGTAAGGCTCGTCATTACAAACCATTCTCGGCACATCTCCCTTACCCCTGCGTGTACCGTGCATTTCAATATCAGCCTCTGCAATCACATAAAAACCATATTCATCGCAAAGTTCTGCAAACCACGGTGCATTAGGATAATGACTTGTTCTTATTGCATTGACATTATTTGCCTTCATAAGCTTAAAATCAGCAATCGCCTGCTCTTTGCTAATTGTATAACCGGTATATGCATTACTGTCATGACGGTTAACACCCTT